>NZ_JBFXHE010000161.1:0-9364 GCF_050177295.1 Desulfobacter sp. | reverse complement strand
TCGAATTTAAGCGGCATTTTAGGGGTGAATGACGAACAGCTGGTGTCCTGTGATTTTAACCATGATCCCAGATCCGCCATTGTTGATCTGCCCCAGACCCGGGTATCGGGATCACGGCTTGTAAAAATCCAGGCATGGTTTGACAATGAGTGGGGGTATTCCAACAGGATGCTTGATACCGCAATTGCCGCCCTTGATAAATAAAGTAAAGGAGTTTTGCCATGGCCTTGGATCCAACCCAGCATGCGGATTGGGAGATTGCAGAAGATGCGGAAAAAAACATGCTCACCATTTATGAAATCGGTGAAAAACTCGGATTGACCAAAGAAGAACTGCTGCCCCATGGACATTACATTGGTAAAATTGATTCCATGACAGTACTTGACCGTCTTAAAGATAAGCCCAACGGAAAGTATATTGATGTCACCGCCATCACCCCCACCCCGCTTGGCGAAGGCAAATCCACCTCTGTCATCGGTTTGGTACAGGGCCTTGGAAAACTTGGAAAACGGGTTTGTGCGGCCATCCGTCAGCCTTCGGGGGGCCCGACCATGAACATCAAGGGGTCTGCTGCAGGCGGCGGTCTTTCCCAGTGTATTCCGTTGACACCCTTTTCCCTGGGATTCACCGGCGACATCAACGCCATCATGAACGCCCACAACCTGGCCATGGTTGCCCTGACCTCCCGGTTACAGCATGAAAGAAACTATACGGACGAGCAACTGGAACGCCTCTCGGGCATGAAGAGAATCGACATTGATCCCACCAATATTGAAATGGGCTGGGTCATGGATTTCTGCTGCCAGGCATTGCGTAACATCATCATCGGTATTGACGACGTAAACGGCAAGTTCGACGGTTTCATGATGAAATCCAAATTCGGTATTGCCGTGTCTTCGGAAGTGATGGCCATCCTGTCCCTGGCCACTGACCTTAAAGACCTGCGTGAAAGAATGGGTAAAATCGTTGTGGCATACACCAAAAAAGGCGCACCTGTCACCACCGAAGACCTGAAGGTTGCCGGTGCCATGACCGCCTGGATGGTTGAGGCCATGAAACCCTCTTTGATGCAGACCCTGGAAGGCCAGCCTGTTATCGTTCATGCAGCGCCTTTTGCCAACATCGCCATTGGCCAGAGCTCCATCATTGCTGATAAAGTCGGCTTGAAACTGGCTGACTATCATGTGACCGAATCAGGCTTTGGCGCCGGCATTGGTTTTGAAAAATTCTGGAACCTGAAATGCCGCTACTCCGGACTGACACCTGACTGTGCTGTTGTTGTTGCAACGATCCGTGCCCTGAAGTGCCACGGCGGCGCACCAGTGCCTGTTCCGGGCAAACCCATGCCCCAGGCGTACAGCACTGAAAACGTTGAATGGGTTGAAAAAGGATGCGCCAACCTCATCCATCACATCCGCAACGTGCGTAAAGCCGGTATCTCTCCGGTGGTTTGCATCAATGCCTTTTATACGGATACAGATGCTGAAATCGCCAAGGTTCGTGAGCTGGTCAAGGCTGAAGGGGCACGGGTGGCCCTTTCCCGCCACTGGGAAAAAGGCGGCAATGGCGCCATTGAATTTGCCCGGGCCGTTGTGGAGGCATGCGAGGAAAAAACAGAATTCAAATTCCTCTACATGCTGGATATGCCGCTAAAACAAAGAATCGAACTTATTGCCAAAGAAGTTTACGGAGCCGACGGTGTTGATTACTCGCCTGTTGCCGACAGGAAACTGGCTGCGCTCCAGGCTGACCCGGAAGTGTCTAAGATGGGTGTGTGCATGGTGAAAACCCACTTGTCTTTGTCTGACAACCCCGGGCTCAAGGGTGTGCCCACAGGCTGGAGACTGGCCATCCGTGAAGTCCTGACTTACAGAGGTGCGGGTTTCATCGTTCCCGTTGCCGGAGATATCTCTCTGATGCCGGGTACCGGTTCCAACCCGGCCTTTAAACGCATTGATGTTGATGTTGAAACCGGCAAGGTTCAGGGTATATTCTAGGATCAAAATTTAACCCATCCGACAAAGGAAACGGCGTTGCCCGCCTTTTTTCTCCTTTGCCGGATCATATCAGGAGAACAGCATGACCGCAGAAATCATCAGCGGAACCGAGATAAGAAAAACCATTCTGGCTGAAATTAAGGCAGATGTTGAAAAAATGAAAGCCAAACACGGCAAAGTGCCGGGTCTGGTAACCATCCTTGTGGGCAAAAACCCGGCATCTGTCAGCTATGTAACCTTGAAGGTAAAAACAGCGTTGTCTGTCGGATTTAATGAAATTCAGGATGATCAGCCCGGGGATATTTCCGAAGCCGATCTGCTGGCGTTGATCCATAAATACAATAATGACCCAGATATCCACGGTATTCTGGTCCAGTTGCCGCTGCCCGGGCATATTGACGAAAAAAAAGTGATTAATGCCATCAATCCGGACAAGGACGTGGATGCATTCCATCCTGTTAATGTAGGCCGTCTGATGATCGGCGGTGATAATGCCAGATTTCTGCCCTGTACCCCGGCCGGTATCCAGGAGATGCTTGTCCGTTCCGGCACACAAACATGCGGTGCCCAGGTTGTTGTTGTGGGTCGTTCCAATATAGTCGGCAAACCCATTGCCATGATGATGGCCCAAAAAGGTGATTGTGCCGACGCCACGGTAACCCTTGTTCATACAAGGACCAAAGATCTTGCCGCCCATTGCAAACGCGCTGATATCCTCATTGTTGCAGCCGGCGTGCCTGGTCTTGTCAAACCCGAATGGATCAAACCGGGCGCCACTGTTATTGACGTCGGTGTGAACCGTGTGGGCATAAACCAAGCCACCGGAAAAGCCATTCTCAAAGGTGACGTGGACTTTGATGCAGCCAGGGAAATCGCAGGCAAAATCACCCCTGTTCCCGGCGGCGTAGGACCCATGACCATTGCCATGCTCATGAAAAACACCCTGAAATCCGCCCAGTATGCCCTGGGAGATTTATAGTTTAAACGCACCAATGTATCTACCCGGCGAACCTGTCCACAGAATTTACACATGGAAAAAAAACCAGACGCAAGCCCAGAACAAACAATGAAACTTACGACAGCAACAATGCAGGGGTAAATGGACGCCCCAGGCGCGTCACCCTCTTGTTTCAGGTATCTTGTCTATAGTTTCATAGGAAAATCTCCCATGGCATTTTTATTGCTATGGTTAGTGTAGCTGGTAGTTCTTTTATGCTGACCTAATAAAAAAAGAGGGGGAAAATTATGACAAAAGAATCCAAAATAGGATATTCGCCTGGTGATTACGGTAAAAAAAGGCTGGGCGCTGCTGCCTGGGCAGAGATCAATGTTAAGAACTGGAGCCGGGCACCTGAAACAAAGCCCCAAAAACAGCCGAAAGACGGCATTTTCCCCTGCATCTGCTTCTCCCGGCAAATCGGGGTAGGTGCCCTTCAAATCGCTGATCTTTTATCCGAACGGATGCCGTTCAAGGTGATTGACCGGGAAATTCTGGAGTTCATGGCCAAAGAAAAGGATCTGACCCAAAAAGCCGTGGAATATTTTGATGAACGGTACCCTGGCATCATGAGTGAATTGTTTACCATGCTGATCAGCGAAAAAACCTATTTAAAAAGCGACTATGCAAGACAGCTTGCAAAAACCGTGACTGCCATGGCAGGACTGGAGCCCACCATCTTTGTGGGACGGGGCACCCATCTGATTCTTCCTAGGGATAAAGTCCTAGCTGTCAGATTCATTGCCGGCAGGGAATACCGGATTTCAAGGCTGTCAGGGTTGCTTGGCATATCCTGGGAACAGGCTGAAAGCCGAATAAAAATCATGGACAAGGAACAGAAAGCCTTTTTTAACAGTGTATACCAGAAGGATGAGGCCAACCCGGATGAATTCGATATGGTCATCAACTTAAGACACCTTAAGGATGCGTCCAAGGCCGTGGAAATCGTTGCCTGCGCCTTTGAACAGAAATTCGGATCTATAGCATAACTGCTTTAGGCCGGGCATGGTCTTATGCCCGGCCCAAACCAGGCAGGCAGACTGCCCCATTTGTCCTGCACAGTGGAAACAATCCCCCGGCCCCCGATAAGGGCGATCTTGGCTGCCATGTACTGGCAGACAAAGGCCAGCACCACACTGAGCACCGCCACCCATAAGAAATCATAGCCATAGTTTCCGCCGGCCCTGGCAACACTCAAGGTGGTTCCCGGCCCCGCAGCCACGGGCACTGATGATCCAGGCAGGCCCCAGCGCAGATAGCATGCGTTTGAAAGACATGCCCTTCCCGGATGCCGTCTTTTGATCTTCTTTTAAAGCGGCCATAATGGTTTCCTGTATATACTTTAATCCAGACAGTAAACTTCAGCCCTTAAATGTTGATGGATATCCGCTTCGCCAAGGGCGTACAAACTGTCCATGAAATGGGGCAGAAAAAAACCCGGGCCACTCACCCGGGCCGCGGCCAGCTCTCCGGCAATGCCCGCAACGGCAACGCCTGCAACGGCAGCGTCAAAGCCGTTTTCAGCCACGGCATAAAATGCAGCGCAGATGGCGGAAAGCATGCAGCCGGTACCGGTTACCGCGCCCATGAGTTCGGATCCGTTGGCGATCCTGACCATTTTGCCATCTCCCATGACCATGTCTGTTTTCCCGCTGACAACAAGCGCGGATGCGGCTCCCAAAAGCGCTGCTGCACCGCCTGGCAAGCCATCAGAATTGCGGTCGGGCCGGCCATGCCCGGTCAGAATAGCCCTGGCCTGTTCCGGGCAGATCCCGCTTTCCACCCCCTTGGTGGATAAATGGCCTGCAGCCAGGGCGCAGATTTCCGAAGGATTTCCCCGGATGATTTTTGCCGGGGCAAAGGCGCAAAGTTCCCGGGCAATATCAGTGCGAAAGTGCCCGGCACCGGCACCCACAGGGTCCAGGACAACGGGCTTTCCAGCGCCCCCGGCAAGGGACATCAGGGATTTCATGACTGAAATCCGCTCCGGAACCGGGGTGCCGGTATTGATGCAAAGGGCATCCGATACCCCGGACATATACGCTGCATCCTGGCCTGCCCAGGACATCATGGGGGATGCCCCAAGGGCCAGAAGCGCATTGGCGGTCTGATTCATTACCACAAAGTTGGTCACCACATGGACCAAGGGTCTTGTATCGCGCAACGCGGCAAAAAGCCTGTAGATATCTGCGGCCAATTCATGGGCGTGCATATGCTCACTCTTTCCTTTTTATTCCGGGCATTTTTTCCGGGAAATCAGGTAAATAAAACAAGACAGGGGAAGGGCAACCCGCATGTGAGAGGTAAAGTGTTTAAAGTATAATCCTGAATCCTTGGAAATCAGGTTTATTTTCTATAAAATTGATTCTGGTATTCTCATCGCGTAGTGGTGGAGAATCCTATTATAGCGACAACGGACGGATAATACTCACCCTTTTTGGATCTACCTCTTCCAGAAGAGAATAGTCTACCATTTCAAGATAATTCCTCGGGATTTTGCGTTCGACAATATTATTGTCCAGCGCCCATTGTTCAATACTTTCCAGTTCATTAAAAATCGACTGCTCCAGACTGAGGTGATAATTCATTTCATGCCGGACGGTCTGTGCCATATCCTTAATATCATAACCCTTTGTTTTTGCCATGATTTCAATACCTTCTTCCATATGGGTCTTCATGAATTCTTCCCCTTTAAGAATGGCCCGCAACACCCCTTTGGCCTGTTCACGGTGCTGTGCCAACCATGCTCGGTGCACTATCAACTGTTGAGTCTTCCTGTAAATGGCCGGGTTCTGAAAAATCACATAATCATTCCCAAGAATCTTTTTTGTTTCCGTAATGGGTACTCCATGCCACATTGCGGCATCGGCTAGTCCGCGTTCAATGATGCCTGGAATCTCTTTTTTACCACCAAACACTAGTTCAACATCATCTAAGGTCAATCCGTAGAACAACAGAAACCTCTCAAGATAAAAATGGGCAAAACTGGCCTGGGTCACAGCGATTTTCTTACCTTTCAGATCCGAAACCTTGGTGATACCCGCGCTTTTTCTGGCAATCAGTTTCATCTGGTTGTCAGAATAGGAAAGCGTCCCGATAATCACATGGTCAGACGGGTTAAGATTCGACTGGACAATACGAAGGCAGGTGTTACACATTACATCGGCTTTTCCCTGCACATACGCCTGGAATATCTGTTGCCCCCCAGTCATGGATAATGTCGTCGTTTTGATCCCCTGTTCCTTAAAAAAACCTTTTTCCTGGGCAATGACCACCGATCCGGTCATTGCGCCCCAACCCGTTGCAATAGTTAAAGGGAGCTGTTCCGCCATGACGGGTTGAAAATAAAATAAAACTACGCCAAAGAAAAATACAGAAATAAACGCTTTCATGACACTTCCCCTCTTCTGAGTTTAGATGGATGATGACAATACAATGTGTGGTTCCGTTTATCGTTCATGTCCATTTATTAGCAGGATAACATGAATATTTTGAATCTTATCCCGATAGATAAATCCTTTTTAAAATCAATTTAATTGAAAATTAACCATCCCTGGCAGCGAAACGCAAGACTAAATTCAATATACTATAAAATTGATTTTCTGAAAGTCCAAAATAAATCAAGTTAAATCCGAGATGATTTTACAATGCCTCTTGTTTGCCCATAAGATAGCGGCGCGCCAATTGTTCTTCATCAATTCCGTTCATATCATACCCAAACGTCTCTGCGATCGATAGTGCGCGAGGATGCTTATGTATGATTCTCCAATCCTGCCATACTGGAGAAATATATTGAAATTGATCTACTCTCTGGGATCGAAAACTCAGACTTTTGTCATTCACAGGCAAATTCAGGAAGTCGAGAATCTCAGGGATTGCCTGATTTTTAAACATATCTTCATACCGTATATGCAGCCATGGAACATTCAGACGAGCCTGCTGTTCCAAAGCAAAGGCCTGCACCTCACTCCAGTAGAATAAACACTTTTCAAAAGGGATAAGCTTATCCCACACGTCACAATACTCTTTAAATTTGATCCCATGATCAAACGGTGACAGGAGAACTTTTTCTGGAATGTGTGATAATATCGGTTTCTGAAATGCAGCGTGGGTTAACCATGAACAACATGTTGGCACCGGGTGCCTGGTAAGGTGAATAATCCGAATACGGGAATCAAAACGTTCCGCAAGGTATGGGATTGTGCTCCAACTTGGATGACCGCATTCAATATATGGCTGGACAGCTAGTTGCTTCTCGATATCATGCATGTGGCTGAGCACTTCGGACGGAAGTGAATCAAGGGGCTTCTTTAAATTAAAGCGCCCAAGTGTCTTACGAGCTTCATAACGGTCCTGAAGTGGTTCGTGTTCAACTGTAATAAAATCCGAACATAAATTTGACAAGGCCGCGGCAAGCCATTGCGTTCCGCAGCGTCCGGTTGAAACTATAAATGCAGCAAAGCTCATGTATCTCTCTTAGCATAATCTGCCGGGAAATGCTAAAAGGAATAAAACCGCCAAATTCTCCCGCAGTTCTATCTCCTCCCGGCATCAGCATTCAAACGCACCTGGCGAATGGTGTTCATCAAAAATTCCACAGTCACCGGTTTTTCCAGATATGCCCGGATTCCCATGGCACAGGATTTTTCCCTGGAGAACGACCGGCTGTATCCCGTTAAAAGGATGATGTCCATATCCGGACGGATGGCAAGGATCTCTTTTGCCAGGGCATCCCCTCTCATTTTCGGCATATTCATGTCTGTGATCACAAGGTCGTAATCAGCAGTATCCATGCAGAACAGCTCTAGCGCCTGGGCCCCGTCTTCACACGCCCGGACCCGGTAGCCGTAATGCCGGAGAAGTTCTGCTGTGGAGTTTCGCACATCTTCCTCATCCTCCACAAGCAGCACCTTTTCCGTACCGTGCAGAGAGGCTGTCTGCTCAGGGGCTGCTATCGTGGCAGGCAGCGGCCTGGTATTAATGGGAAAAAAGAGTTGAAACCGGGTGCCTTTCCCCGGCGTACTGGCCACATCAAGGAATCCCTGGTGCGCTGCCACGATGGAGTGCACAAGTGTCAGCCCCAGTCCCGTTCCCTTGCCGTGTTCCCTGGTGGTAAAATAGGGTTCAAATGCCTTTTCAAGTGTATCTTCATTCATACCATGGCCGGTATCAATCACCTCGAGCCGGACATAAGCGCCATCGGGAATCTGACAGGAAAGCCCGGATTGAACCCCTGTATCGGGAAAGGCAATGTCCGTCAGCGTTACGGTAAGGGTCCCCCGGGCTTGGGCCATGGCAGCATAGGCGTTGGTACAAAGGTTCATAACAATCTGGTGCATCTGGGTGGCGTCCGCAAGGATCGTCGAGTGGGATTCAATTTTTTCCCGGATCTCAATGTCGGCGGGTAAAACGGATTTCAACAGTTTTAACGCCTCCTTCACCACGATCCTGATTTTGATACGGCTTTTGCGGGGACGTGTCTGCCTGGTGAAGGTCAATATCTGCCGAATCAGGTCCGCTGCCCGCTGCCCGGCCGTAAAAATATTGTCCAGGCTGCCCAGAATATTATTCTGGCCCTGGGCATCCATCTGTGCCAGTTTGGTGTATCCGAAAATACCGGATAAAATATTATTAAAATCATGGGCAATGCCGCCGGCAAGCCTCCCCATGGCCTCCATTTTCTGGGCCTGGCGCAGCCGGGTCTCCATGAGGTGCTGCCCTGTAGTATCTTCAAGGCAGATCATGGCAAAACTGTCACCACTTGCCGCTACAGGGAAAACAGCGAGCCGGTGAAAAAGGGTTTCCTTGCCTTTCCGGCAGGCAACCGACTCCAGCCGCAGGGGAACAACCTGGGTCACGGCCCGGTCTATTTCATCCAGGCTCTTTGTATCGCAATACTTCAGCAGCTCCTTGTATGACGCCGCACAAAAAGATTTTTCGTCACCAAGATATTCACAAAAAAATGTTTTTGCCTCCTGGTTCAAAAACATGATGTTCCCGTTCCGGCTGACTCCGATAAGCATCAGGGGCATGGCATTGATGATATTATTCAGGTAGGTTTTGGCCTTTTCAATTTCATTGGCCTGATTTTTTATCTGCTCAAAACTTTTTTTCAGCCGCCGGGACATGAGGTTAAAGGCTGACGCCACTTCTGCAAATTCATCTTTGCTGGTGATCTCTAAGGGGTGATCAAATTGCCTGACAGATAAATTCCTGGCAAATCCGATGACCTTGTTCATGGATTGAACCACCCCGGATGCAATGGCCATGGCAATGACGGCTCCCAATGAAACCAGCAGGACAAAGGCAATCAGAATTGTGACGATCGTTTTTCCCAAGGCGATTTTAAGGGGGGAATGATCCAGGGCCG
>NZ_JBFXHE010000160.1:0-9395 GCF_050177295.1 Desulfobacter sp. | reverse complement strand
ATCTAAAACCTTGGGGGAATTATCAATCCTCCCCATCATTAAAATATAAAGCATTCTGTTAACATGGGGATAATAACTGGTAGCTACGTTCCATGTCAATTTTTAAAAACTGGATCATCGAGTATTAAAGGAAGGAACAATGGCAAAATTCACTGATGCTTTGGAATACCACCGAAGCGGCCGCAAAGGTAAAATTGAAGTTATCACCACAAAGCCATGTGCAACAAGCAGGGACCTGGCTCTGGCCTACAGCCCAGGTGTTGCAGAACCCTGTCGGGAAATTGAAAAAGACCCCGATATGGCCTATGAGTATACAGCCAAGGGAAATCTTGTTGCCGTTGTTTCCAACGGAACGGCAGTACTCGGGCTCGGAGATATAGGCGCCCTTGCCGGTAAGCCGGTTATGGAGGGGAAAGGCGTCCTGTTCAAGAGCTTTGCCGACATAGATGTTTTTGATATCGAACTGAATACCAAAAATCCGGATGAATTGATCCGCACAGTACAGCTGCTTGAGCCGACCTTTGGCGGTATCAACCTGGAAGATATCAAAGGTCCGGAATGCTTTTATATTGAAGAAGAGCTGAAAAAAACCATGACCATCCCGATATTCCATGATGATCAGCATGGAACAGCAATTATTTCCGCTGCCGGTATGGTCAATGCCCTTGAAATCGTAGGGAAAAAGATTGAAGACGTCAAGATGGTCGTTAACGGGGCCGGAGCCGCCGGTATTGCCTGCGCCAACTTTGCAATTTTCATGGGTATTAACAAAAACAACGTTATCCTCTGCGACTCCAAGGGGGTCATATATAAAGGCCGCACCGTGGGTATGAACGAGTACAAAGAGCGCTTGGCGGCGCAAACCGATGCCCGCACTCTTGAAGATGCGATAAACGGTGCTGATATTTTTTTCGGGGTTTCAGTTAAAGGAGCGCTTACTGCCGACATGTTGCGCGCCATGGCCAAAGATCCTATCGTTTTTGCCATGGCTAATCCTGATCCTGAGATCACCCCGGATGAGGCGAAAGCGGTACGAGGTGATGTCATTATCGGCACCGGACGCTCTGACTACAATAACCAGGTAAACAATGTCCTGTGTTTTCCTTTTCTTTTCCGTGGCGCTCTGGACACCCATGCCAGCGCTATTAATGATGAGATGAAACTGGCGGCAGTCCACGCCCTTGCCCAGCTGGCAAAAGAAGATGTCCCGGATTCCGTACGCCGTGCCTATGGCAACAGTGAAATCAAATTCGGGCGTGAATATCTCATCCCCAAAGCGTTTGATCCACGGGTCTTGTTACACATTGCACCCGCCGTTGCACAGGCAGCCATAGATTCCGGTGTCGCCCGCAGACCAATCTTAGATATGGCGAAATACATTGAACACCTGGAAGCGCTGCAGGGGCGCTCAAAAGAAATCATGCGTACCATGATCAACAAAGCGAAAACAGCGCCTAAACGGGTGGTCTTTCCGGAAGGTGAAGAAGATAAAATTCTACGTTCGGTACAAGTGCTGCTGGACGAAAAGATTGCCACCCCGATTCTTATCGGCGATAATGAAGTGATCCGCGAAAAAGCCAAGGCCCTCAATGTCGACCTGCGCGCCACGGAAATTATTAACCCCCGCAAAAGTGAAAAACTCAAAGCGTATTCGGAAATACTCTTTGCCAAACGTCAACGTAAGGGCATGACACGCTATGATGCCCGCCGCCGTCTGCAGGAGAATGGAAATTATTTCGGCGCCATCATGGTGGAACAAGGAGATGCGGATGCCCTGCTTTCCGGCATCAACGCCCATTATCCGGATGTCATTCTGCCGGCGATAGAAGTGATTGGTAAAAAGGACGGTTTGTCCAAAGTGCATGGGCTGTACATGCTGGTGTTCAAAAAAAAGGTGATCTTTTGCGCTGATACAACTGTTACCATTGAACCGACTGCAGAAGAGCTGGCAGAAACCGCCATCCTGGCTGCTGAACAGGCACAGCATTTTGATATCACACCACGCGTTGCCATGCTCTCCTTTTCCAACTTTGGTAGTACTCAGCACCCATTGACCCTAAAGGTGAAAAAAGCAACCGAGCTGGTCAAGGAATGGGCTCCGGAGCTGAGGGTCGACGGAGAAATCCAGGCTAACGTTGCTCTGGACCCGGAAATCGTCAAAAACCAATACCCCTTCTCCAATCTCAAGGGGAATGCAAATATTTTTATCTTCCCGGACCTGCAATCGGGTAATATCACATATAAAATGCTTGCCAAACTCGGAGATGCCGTTGCTGTCGGCCCCATCCTCATGGGGATGAAAAAACCCATCCATGTACTGCAGCGTGCAGATGATGTCTCAGACATTGTCAATATGGCGGCAGTGGCCGTTAACGACGCGCAGATGAACGAGCAGGCAGAATCGGTTTAATTCCGCGCTCTGCCATTTCTATCTACCCTGGAAATTTAAATCTCCGATCAGCGTGCCTGGGTTAGTAGTTAATCTCCCTTTCCAGGATCGCCAAAGCCTCTTTAAATTTGTACTGTTTGACTAAGGCTTTTAATTCCTTGTGTCCGGTCAGTTCTTCAAGCAAGGGGGTATACAAATTTTTACGCCTGGACTTCAGTGCGGTTTTGAGTTCTGGGAGCAAGGCCGCCTCACGTTCAGCTGAAAGAGGGTCTTGTACCGTTACATCTTCTTCGAATTTAATAGTTCGGATCTCATCACATACAAGATTTAATTGTTCCTGAAAGGCGGTAAGGCTTTCGACATTGGGATCATCCTCCAGTGTTTTGGATATATCACTGAGCGTTTCCGCACCGATGTTAGCGCTGAGCCCCTTGATCGTGTGGATGATTCTCTTAAAATCTTCTTGCTTCGGAGAAATTTCCAAGGCACCATAGTTGTTCGCAAAATCACCCAACAGCTTTTTATAGAGCGTTGCATCCCCCATAACCCTTGACAGGCCGGCCCGGGTATCGACATGGACCATATCAGGCAGTGTACTGTCCGGATTCGTTTTCGGTTCCACGTTACCGGGCTCAGCTTTTACCTCGCATTTTTTACTGATGTACTTGAGTAGTGTGGCAAATAGTTTTTCAACATCAATGGGCTTGTTGAGATGCTCCTGCATCCCGGCCTCTTTGGTTTTGGCAATATCGCTGACCAATGCGTTGGCAGTTAAAGCAACGATGGGCAGCCTGCGATCCTTCTTCCGAATCAGACGTGTGGCTTCATATCCATCCATCTCCGGCATCTGGATATCCATCAGGATCAGCTCATATATTGAACCCTTTGAGCAGGCGGGTCAGGATCTTTTGCCAGCTTGGCGTATCATCCACAATCAGCACCTTTTTGTCCGGGAATTGCCGAAGGATTTTTGGGCTGCTCTCCTGTTCTCCCAGTTCCAGCTCAAATGTAAAAGAGCTGCCCCTGCCAGCTTCACTTTCAACCCAGATACGGCCCGCCATCAGTTCCACAAGCTGCTTGGAGATTGCAAGGTCCAGCCCGGTCCCTCCAAACTTGCGGATGGTGCCGGCATCAGCCTGGGAAAAGGATTGAAAAAGGCGGGACTGCTCTTTGGGTGTCATTCCGATACCTGTATCGCGAACCTTGAACTGGTAGCGATTCTGTTCCAAACGGGTGATGTAAATACCCACCTCTCCTGTTTGGGTAAATTTCACAGTGTTGTTGGCAAGATTTGTGAGTACCTGACCCAGTCGCAGAGGGTCACCGTGAAGACTCATATTCATCCCTGGATCATAGCTGACAACAAATTCCAACCCCTTTTGGTTGGCTTTTAGTTCCACCAGGGTAGCGACGTTGTCGATGACGGTGTGCAGATCGAAATCGATTTTCTCAATGGCAAGCTTTCCAGCCTCAATCTTGGAAAAATCAAGAATATCGTTGATCAGTCCCAACAATGAGTTGGCCGAGTTCTCAATTTTATGCACATATTCGCTTTGTATTGGATCAAGACAGGTTTGTTTCATCAAATAGGTCATGCCGGTAATGGCATTCATGGGCGTGCGAATCTCATGACTCATATTGGCCAGAAAAGTTGATTTTGTCAGGGTCGCCTCTTCAGCCTTTTCTTTGGCTGCCGTAAGCTGAGCATTGACATGGCCGAGTTTGCGATTCCAGTAAATTCCACCCATCAGGATCAATACCCCGCCCACCAGAATTTTCCAGATCAGACTGTAGTCCGTTCCTTTTTCCATGCGAACCGAGAGCCATTTATTGCTGATCTCTTCACTCTCCTTGTCAGACAGGGATAGCACCGCTTTTTCCATAATTCCCTGCAATATAGCGTCATTTTTTTTACCCCTATGGTATAGCGCCTTTTGAGGCCTGTATCACCTGATATTTTAATATCAAACAATCGCTCTTTGGCAATAATATATGCCGCTCCGACCAAAGGGGTGATCGCAGAATCCAGCTCTCCTCCGGAAACCATTTGCATGGCTTTGGTATAGTTTTCCACGATGGGGCTGGTGAAATTTAAAAAGGATTTGCGATCAGGGGTGGGTTCTAAAAATGAAACAATGTCGCACTTCCCGGCTTTGGCCTTTGCCAAGGTCTCTTGCCAGGTTTTGGTGGATAACAGGGTAAATGGTTTTCCGATTTTTTGGGCAATGAGCTGCAGACAGTCAGCCGCCAGCCCTTCATGTTTTCCCGGGTGGTTGATCTTTTCATAGGGTTCCTGGTCGGGGTTAATGCACATGGTAATGGTTTTCTTTTCGACCAGGTATGCCCCCTCTTTTTCAGTGACTTTTATCAGGCTGGCGCTGCTGTCCTGTGTACCGCCAATCCATAGATCGACCAATGCCACTTTTTCTTCCTTGGAAATGGAATCCAGCGCCTTTTGCATGATCGAACGCAGGATGGGTTTGTCCGGGCGTATGCCAAAACGCAGGTCCTCTTTACGGATATTGGGGAGTTGAAGCTCAGCAGCCAGTTTTAAATTTGTATAAACATGTTTTTTGATCAGGTGGTTGATGTTAGGCAGATTCTGAATCAGAGCATCGATTTTTCCAAAGACCAGAGCTTGGGTTACCTCTTCATATGTTTCGTAGGGAACAAGTTCCATGGATCCTATTTCTTCCAGCTCTTTGCTGTAAAAAATATCCTTGAGTACCCCCACTTTTTTACCTGCCAGGCTTTCTAATCCCTGATATTCTCCGAAATCATCCCGTACAAAAATTATGATGGGAATTTCGTAATAGGGTTTAGTGAAAATGGTAAACGCCTCTCGTTCTTTTTTGTACGAGATGCTGGCTATCATATCCACTTTTCGGGTTTTGAAAGCCGTCAGAATCGAATTCCAGTTACCCAGCTGCTTGGTAAACGTCAACCCAGTTTTTTGGGAAACCAATGCGAGCAGATCGTGTTCGAATCCGCCGACTGCATCCTGAATTATGTATGAGAATGGGGAGAAGTCCGGCATCATGGCAATCCTGACTTCAGAATTTGAGGTGATGAATGCCTTTTCCTCTGGCGTTAATTCCAAAGCACCGGTTGTCACGGGAAATATAAATACCAGATAAATTATGATGCGGACCAGAATTGATTTCAAAATGATTCCTTAAATTATACATTCCTGAAAATACTTTTACTTTCTGCTGAAGCCGGAACACGACATCCATGGCCTGGGTCGGGTCACCTGTTTTTAAAAGAACAGCAAACTCTTCTCCCCCATACGTCCAAAAAGCGATGATTTCGGAAGTGCCTGGGAAATGGCGCGGGTTATATTTTTCAACGCGTCATCTCCGGTATGATGACCGTATCTGTCATTAACCCGTTTGAAGTGATCAATGTCGATCATTACGGCGTAGAGGTCATCTGATGCTTTTGCATACATTTGTTCAGCCAGTTGGAAGAATTTTCTTCGATTGTAAATACCGGTGAGGCTGTCACGGGTAGCCAGGAAATCCAGCTCCCTGAGTACAGTCTGAAGTTTGAGCTGTACCTTCACCCGTGCCAGAAGCTCTTTGGGCTTAAACGGTTTGGTCACAAAGTCGGCACCACCTATATCATAGGCTTTTTCAATACTTTCTTCGTCAGTTTTAGCGGTAATGAATATAACCGGAATATCTTGGGTATAGGCTTGATTTTTAAGCCGCTGGCACACCGCATATCCGTCCATTCCTGGCATGAGTATGTCCAGCAAGACCAAGTCGATGGATTCTTCTTTGACCAACGCCAGGGCATCCTCACCGGAAGTTGATGGAATGACATCATATTCCTTTAAAAATGTTAATTTTTTCCCCATTCATTCCTCACAGCTTATTCGTCCATTCTCTTCCGATAAAGAGCATTGGAAGAATACTCAGAATGTTTACGTGCGTTGACCCTGTCACTTGTATTTAGCGCCACGCATGATATAGGTATGGTATAGGTATGGGGAAATCTCAAATATGATTTGAGTTGATTTTACAGGACAGCGTACCTTTCCGGCCATTGAGTTGGACGGGGAAAATGGATACGCCCACTTTAGTGGAAGCAAGAAGTTTATGGCCCTGTGGTTATCCCATTGGGCCATCATTTATGGTTATTTTTTAACGGGATGAATGGTTATGGAAAGATATTTGCTGGTTCTTGTGGCGGGGACTGTCGGGGGCCTTTTGGCACAACGCTGTCATATTCCCGGTGGGGCCGTTGTCGGGGCCATGTTGTTTTCGGGGATTACGGTTCTGTTTTTACCCAAGGGAATTGTTCTGCCGTCATCTGTGGGCACCGGCATACAAATCATTTTAGGCATCACCCTTGGGCTCACCGTTGACCGCTCACTTCTGACTCTGGGGGTCAAGATCCTGCCCCTGGCAATATTAAGCACCATCATTCTTTTGACGGTGGCTGTGTGCATGGCGTTTCTGGCCAGCAAGCTTGGGATGGTGGATTTTGGTACGGCCCTGTTCGGCTTTTCTCCGGGGGGGATGACGGGCATGGCCATTTTAGCCCAATCTGAAAATCATAACGGTTCTTTTGTGGCATTTTTTCATCTGGTGAGAATCTTCACCCTTTTTCTGGTTATTCCGCTGCTTGTAAAGGTGGTAATGTATTTACAGCACAAGGGGTATCTTTAATAATCAGCAGAAAACCGGTCGGCAATATGGCAGCCGGGTGCTGCCTTATTGATTCTTATCAGTTGCCGCTTTTTTTTCTTCTAATTCTTCCCAGCGTGAATAAAGCGATTGGACCAGGGCCTGGGCCTGCTCCAGTTTTTTACAGGTGTCTGTCAGACGGGCGGGGTCCTGGATGACTTCAGGGCGCTGGACATGTTCAGAAAGATCCTCAACATTTTGTTCAGCCTCCAGAATTTTTTCTTCTATATGCGTTAGTTCATATTTGTCTTTAAATGAAAACAACAGCTTTTTGGCTGGAGCGGGTTTGGGTATCTCTTTTTTGCTTTTTTCCGCCCCGGGCCGGTCAGCCTTATCCCGGGCAGTCCGGGCCTTGAGAATCTGACCGAAATCCCTGTAAAACTGAGGTGTTTCACTATTATCCAGGTAGAGCATGCGGTGGCAGACCCGGTCCATGAGATACCGGTCATGGGAGACAATGATCACTGCACCGTCAAACTCTTTGATGGAGGTTTCCAATACTTCAAGGGAAGGGATGTCAAGATCATTGGTCGGTTCGTCCAGAAGCAGCAGATCGCAAGGCTGCCGCATAATTTCAGCCAGAACGATTCTTGCCTTTTCCCCGCCGGAAAGCCGTCCTACCGGCATGTCCAGCTGGTCAGGCATGAAAAGAAACCGTTTGGCCCAGGAGACCACATGAATGGGACGACCCTTGTAATTTACACTATCTCCGCCGGCCGGATTCAGCGCATCCCGCAGGGTTATTTCCGGGTCCAGCTGGGTCCGTTCCTGGTGGTAGACGGATGTTTTAAGGTTTTCCGCCCATTTTACAGTTCCCTGGTCCGGTTCCATGCGTTGTTCGATCAGGGACAGAAACGTGGATTTGCCGGATCCGTTCTCCCCGACAATGCCAAGACAGAACCCTGGCCCCAGTTCAAAGGTAATGTTGGAAAACAGCATTCTGCCCCCAAAGCTTTTGGTCAGGTTATGCACCCTGAGCAGCTTTCTGGTCTGGCGTCCTGTGCCGGAAAAATCAATGTCCATCCGGGCGGTCTGCCGGTTTCTGGCCTTGACTTCGGACAATTCTTTGCGCAGTTCCTCTGCCTGGTCTATCCTGTATTTGGCCTTGGTGGTTCTGGCCTTGGCTCCCTGGCGCAGCCATTGGTCTTCCCTGCGCATTTTAGATGCCAGGGATGACTGTTTTTTCTCCTGGGCCTCCAGGTATTTGTCCCGCTCCTGCTCAAATTTGGGATAATTGCCCTGTATTTTGAAAACCCCGCCCTGGTAGTATCGGGCAATTTCCATGGTGTGAGAACAGACATTTTCAAGAAATGCCCGGTCATGGGATACGGCCACAAAAGAAAACCGTGCTGTTAAGAGCAGCTTCTCAAGCCATAAAATGCCGGCAATATCCAGATGGTTGGTAGGCTCATCCAGCAAAAGCAGGTCCGGTTCCAGGCAAAAGGCCCGGGTGATGGCCAGCCGCTTTCGCCAGCCGCCTGACAGCTCTTTTGTCTTTATGGCTGCATTGGTAAAACCACCCAAGCCGAAGGCCCTGTTCACCCTGCGGTGACGTTCTTTTTCCTGCAGATCCAGGGATGACAGACTGTTAAACAAAACCTGCTCAATGGAAAGGTCTGTATCAAATTTATCTTCCTGGGCAAGATAGACCAGGCATTGGCCTGTCTGGACAGTTATTTCTCCTTCGTCCGGGGTGCTTAAACCACAGATAATTTTTAAAAGGGTGGATTTGCCGGATCCGTTCATCCCGATCAGACCAAGCTTTTCCCCTGGTTTTATATCGACGCTTAACCCCGTGAATAAGGTATCATCACCATATGCCTTGCAAAGTTCTCTTACAGATACCAAAACAGTCATCAGGATCTGTCTCCCTGGGTCTGGGATAGCTTGAGGCGGTATGCCCGTATCATTTTAATCATGCATACCAGGGCCAGGCTCAGGCTGATCAGAATAATAAAACTTGCGGCAAAAAAAGTCATGATAAAGTTGAACGGGTCATTTAAACCATACGCTCCCCGGATAAGGTCAACACCGAAAACAAAGAAGAAAAGGGAGATTAAAAGGAATAATACCTGAACTGCCCACCAGAAATATTTCATTTCATGTCCTTACAAATCAAATTTGTCTTATGTTATCGTATCCAAAACCAAAGGCCATGTGAACATACAGGTTTTTGCAATTTTCTGCTGGTAAGCTTACCCGAAAAGGATGAAATGGAAGGCCTTGCTGAACCAGACCGGACCGGCGATGCAATGAAGTTAAAGCCAACAGGGTAGGGATTTCATAAAAAAGGTGTGCCGGAATGCAAAAAC
>NZ_JBFXHE010000159.1:0-9400 GCF_050177295.1 Desulfobacter sp. | reverse complement strand
TAAATGGCTGGATGACGAGGACATAAAAGCGCTTGATAAAAAAATGATGAAAAAAATTCTTGTAGAATCGGAAGAATTTGGGAAACAAGGACTATCCGGTCGCGACGCCATTAAAATTTTTGACCGGTTTTATTCGAAATTTGCTAAGGAAAACAGGCTGATCAGCATGCCTGACCTATGTTCGTTTTTCAATAAGCTCGAAGAACCCATACGCCAGACGATTCCCCAGGGGTTTTTGTCTTCAATTTTAAGGATGTATGACTATTCCATTCTCCAGCAGGTCAAAGAGTCTCTCTACTATTACAACGAGGAGCAGATCGCAAAGGACATAAAAAATTATATTTCCGCTGTGACCAATGAAATCGGCTCTGTTGTGAACTGTATTTTTACCAAAGAAGAGATCAATGTGACCGAGGCATTTCTTGAAAGCATTGAAATCAGGCTTCTGTCTGAACATGCCGATGCGATACGGCGCCAGGGGATGCGCCTGGATGTATTAAAGGAATATACAGGGTCTACCCTTACCCACGAGATTATGATCGAAGGAAAGAACATCGCCCAGACCCGGCTGTTTCAAACCCTTCATGAACGGTATGTGCACAATTTAAAAAAACGGGTTTTAGAGCCTTTTATTGACAATGAAAATTTCAGGCGGGCCATAAAGGATTTTGATACAGAAGAGTTTAAAGCCCATGACAAACGCATCAAACGCGATGTGACATTTCTCATTGACAACCTGGTCAGTAAATTTGGTTATTCACATCAGGGTGCCAATGAGATCTGCATCTATGTCATTGATAATGATCTGGCCAATAGATTCAGGGATTCCTGACTGTCAGGGGGAAACAACACCATTGCTTTAAGATGACCATAAAAAAAACAGTTGAGGCAGGATCATGAAGAAAGCGAATGTGCTCATTGTTGACGATTCCAGGTCAGCTCTTTTTGCCGTGAAAGCATTGTTGAGTCCTTCAGGGATTCAAACGGTAACTGCGTCCAATGCCTTGCAGGGACAGGAGGCGCTTAGAAAAGAGCAGTTCGATCTGGTGATTACGGATGTGGATATGCCTAACCTTTCCGGATTGGAATTTTGTCAGTGGATCAAATCAAATCCGGAAACGTCGCATATACCTGTAATTGTCTTAAGTTCCCTTGATACCGATGTTGATATTGAAAACGGTTTCAGAGTCGGTGCGGATGCATATGTGCCCAAACGCCTGGCAAATAAGGAACTTATTCCCCGCATTGAAAGCGTGATGAACACATGTACCTTTGTCAGGGATAAAACCATCCTTGTGGTTGAAGACAGTAAAACCATTCAGATGGTTACAAAACAGGGGCTTGAGGATGCCGGCTTCAAAGTGGCACTGGCTGATGACGGGCAGCATGCCCTTGACATCATTGATGATGTTGCACCTGATGTTCTGCTTACGGATCTGAACATGCCCCGGGTGGACGGCAATAAACTTTGTCGCAGGTTGTTCAATATTGAAAAGTACAAATTTTTGCCCATTGTGGTTATGAGTTCCCTGGGTGACAAGCCGATGATGAGACGTCTCATCAGGGACGGTGTTACGGCCTTTATTATCAAGCCGTTTAACGTGGACATGCTTGTTGTTACCATGGAAAAACTGCTTTCCGATCATTTCCAGCGTATGCTTGAAGAAAGGGAGCGGCTTGTTCTTGAACAAAAGCTGACGGTTGGCTCCATCGCCAGCCTTATCAATGCATTGGAAGCCAGGGATAAATACACCAGTGGCCACTCCGAATCCGTTACCAGACTTTCCATGGTCATTGGCAGGGAACTGGGGTTTTCAGATACGGAAATAAATCGTCTTCAGATCGCTGCAAGCCTTCATGACCTGGGTAAAATCGGTGTACGTGACAATGTGCTGCTCAAGCCAGGTAAACTGACAACGGATGAATTTGAGCACATTCAAACCCATACCGTAGTTGTTCAGGACATCCTCAAACCGTTGCACAATATGGAAGATGTCCTTGTTGCAGCCTCTTCCCATCACGAACGCTGGGATGGTACAGGTTACCCCAACGGGCTGAAAGGAGAAGATATCCCCTTATTCGGAAGAATCATTGCCGTTGCCGACGTGTTTGATGCACTGACCAGTGACAGGCCATATCGTGACGGCATGCCCGTAGAAAAGGCGCTTCAGATTATTTCCGAAGGGATTGGTTCTCATTTCTGTCCAACGGTTGGGACTGCTTTTTTTAAATATATGAAGACACTTAAAAACGGCAATCTTACCTAGTGTTTGGACGGCTCGTTAAGGGGCACACACCCCTGAAATCTGTGTTTGAGAACCTGAACGGTGGAAAGACCTATCCGGCAGATAAAGGCTTAAGTGATCTCTATTTAATTACATATCCTGAACAATAACCTGAACGCGATTCTGCTTAAATCTGTCCGCCTTAAGCTTTACCATCAGTTTCGGGAAAAATTCGGGCAGGCAGGTCGTGTCAGACAGGTTGAAGTGCAATGCCTCCACCTGATGTTCCTCACTTTGATCCTTAAGGGTCATTTTTCGATGGCAGCCGCCAATGATGATGGAAGATGCAACCCACATATTTTCCATAAGGAAGACCGGTTCCGGATTATCGGTGCCAAAGGGGCGAAGCATATCTATCTGGCTGATAAGTTCCGGGGTAATATCCGCAATCTCAATCACCGCATCAATTTTCCGGACAGGTTTAAAATCTTTTTCTGTGCAGACTAAAGCCAGGATGTGTGCCAGAGCTGGTTTAAGACGCGCCAGGTTTTCCCTTCTTACTGACAGTCCTGCTGCCATGGCATGCCCCCCAAAGGTTTCCAGCAGATCCCGGGTTCCGGACAACACCTCGTGTATATTGATCTGGTTAATACTTCGGCAAGACCCTTTTGCAATTTCGTCTTTTGAGTTCAGCAGCACCACCGGACAGACATGCTTTCTGGCAAGCCTTGATGCGGCAATGCCAAGCACGGATGCCTCCCATTTCTTGTCCCACAAGACAATAAGCCGGTTTTCAAGTATGGATGGATCGCCCGCAATACGCAGTTCAATATCTTCGACAATCTTTTTTTCAATGAGCTGGCGTTTTCTGTTCAGTTCATCAAGAAGGGCTGCGGTTGTCTCTGTCTGGGCCGGGGCAGGGCAGGTCAGATGGGAAACACATATTCTTGCATGTGATATGCGGCCTGCGGCATTAAGCCTTGGCACGATTTTAAATGAAATGTCGTCGGAATCAAGCTTATCCATGTCAACCCTTGATGTACGGGCCATGGAGACTATTGCCGGACGAAGGCCCATGCGAATGCGTTTCAGTCCTGCCACGCAAAGAATTCGATTGTCCTGCACCAGGGGGACCATATCTCCTATGGTGCCGATGGTAAACAGGTCCAGGTATTCGGACAACTGGGGTTCCGGGTATTGTTCCCATATTCCATTGTCTCTGAATACCTTGCGCAGGCCCATAATCAGATAAAATGCCACGCCGACACCGGCCAGGTATTCAAGACAGGCCTTGCAGTCGGCCTGCTTTGGATTGATCACGGCAAAGGCCTTGGGGATGGTGGTGTCAGGTTCATGGTGGTCGGTGATGATGACGTCAATGTCTTCCCTGGCTGCCGCCTGAACCGCTTCATGGGAACGGATACCGCAGTCCACGGTGATGATCAGGTCAACAGCCAGGGATGCGGCCATCTCAATGTGGGGCAATTGAAGGCTGTAGCCCTCCTTTGTCCTGTGGGGCACATACCAGGACAGATCCGCTTCTACCAGGGAGAGAAACTGATAAAGCATGGCCGTAGCCGTGACCCCGTCTGCATCAAAATCACCAAAAATAAGAATTTTTTCTTTGTTGCGTACCGCCGTATGAATCCGCTCTACGGCCTTGCCCATGTCCTTTAATTCAAAGGGGTTGCTCAGTCTGGAATAATCCGGATTCAGAAAAAATCTGGCCTCATCAGCTGTTGTGATTCCTTTTTCCGATAGCAGACCGGCAATAACAGGATGGCAGCCAAGGGCCTTTTGAAGTCTTTGAACAACATGCCTGTCAGGTGTCGTATATGTAAGTTTGATCTCCATGGAATGCCAGGTTTATACATTCTTGGGTTGCTATGTGTCAATCAATGTCATTAACTTAAGGGTTAATGACAAGAAACCGGAAACAAGAGTATGAAGCGCAATAGTTAAGCAAAATTCTTGAGCAACCGGTTTTGTTGGTGGTATAATACTCGGTTCATAAAGGATTTGGTTTAAAAAATGTTATGCAATCTATTATAAAAGAATATATGGTGGATAAAACAAAAATCGGATTTATCCGGTTTATTTTTGAAGCTTATGAAGGTATCGCCGTGGTCACAACAGTGGAGCCCGGAGCCGGCCATATCCGGCTTGCCATGCCCCCGGACCGGCAGGATGAGGTAAATATGGTCACCCAAGCGTTGAAAAAGGACTTTTATTTTGAGCCAAGATAAGCCCAAAGCCTATGTAAACACCATCGGGTGCCAGATGAATGTGTATGATTCCCAGATTCTGGCAGGCCTTTTGCAAAATGCAGGATATGAACAAACCCATGACCCGGACCTGGCAGATCTGGTTTTATGCAATACCTGCGCCATCCGCCATAAGGCCCAGGAAAAGGCCTATAGCTTTCTGGGCCGTTTTGCAGGCACAAGGATTAAAGGAAAACGTCCGCTGACCATCATGGCCGGCTGTGTGGCACAAAAAGAAAAGGAAAAAGCATTTGTACGCCTGCCGCATCTTGACCTGGTTTTAGGCACCCAGGCCTTTGGGCGTTTTGAAACCCATATTCAAGCACTGGCTGCCGGTGAAACCCGTATTGTGGACACAGAACCCAGCGAAAACATTTTCGAAGGCTTTCCCAGGGATACATTGGCCGGACAAATTCAGGTGTCACGCTTTATCACCATCATGCAGGGGTGTGAAAATTTTTGCACCTATTGTGTGGTGCCCTATGTCCGGGGAAAGGAGAGAAGCCGGAATCCATTTGCCATTGTGGAAGAAATTGAAGGGCTGGCCGGTTCCGGGGTGCGTGAAATTACCCTGCTGGGCCAGAATGTTAATTCCTATGCCGGTAATAATGGACAGGTATCTTTTGCTGATTTGCTGCATCTTGTCAGCAGGATAGACGGGATTGAGCGTATCCGGTTTGCCACGTCCCATCCCAAGGATTTATCAATGGATCTGATCCAGGCCATCAAGGATATTGACAAGGTGTGCAACCATCTTCATCTGCCGGTTCAGTCCGGTTCAAACGATATCTTAAACCGGATGAACCGCAAATATGACCGCGACACCTATTTTACAAGAATTTCAGCCCTAAGACAGATCTGTCCGGATATTGCCCTGTCCACGGATATTATTGTGGGGTTTCCCGGAGAAACGATATCTGATTTTCAGCAGACCATGAATCTGCTTGAAACCGTAGAATTTGATGCGGTCTTTGCCTTTTCTTATTCAGCAAGGTCATTTACACCGGCTGCCAAATTTTCAAACCAGCTGGATGAACAGACTAAACGGGACAGGCTCAACGCGCTTCTTAATTTCCAGGAGAAGATAACAGAAAAGAAAAACAAAGCCTTTGTTGGGGAAAAAGTTACGGTGCTGGTGGAAGGTGACAGCCCTAAACCCAGGGACGGATTTGTAAAGAAGAATAAAAATACCAGACAGATGTTTGGCAGAAGCGATGCAAACAAAATTGTGCATTTTGCATCGGACCAGGCCACCATCGGGGATCTGGTCACACTTCAAATTATAAACGCATACCCCCATTCCCTTTGGGGAGAGGTCTGTGAAAGCGATTAAAACGTTATGAAAATTAAATCAACGAGTATTCGATCTAATCAACCCTGCCCGTGCGGCAGCGGGAGAAAATTCAAAAACTGCTGCAGGAACAGGAAAACTGAGATTTCCTTGACGGATAAGTATAAAAACAAGTATGACATTATCCTGAAAACGCCTGAACAGATTGAGGGAATCAGAAAATGCGGGGAATTGCTTTTGTCCATTATGGATGGGGTTGAGGCCATGATTCGACCCGGTTTAAAAACCGATGACATCAACACCTATGTCCATGAACAGACCATAAAAGCCGGGGCAGTCCCAGCACCGCTCAACTACAGGGGGTATCCCAAAAGTGTCTGCGTTTCCATTAATGAGGTTATCTGCCACGGAATACCCGGGGACCGGGTGCTTGAGGACGGGGATATTGTCAATATTGATATCACACCGATTCTAAACGGTTACTATGCCGATGCCAATAAAACCTTTTTCGTGGGTACGCCCGGACGGGATGCCCGGAAAATTGTTGCCGTGGCTGCCGAAAGCCTGCGGCTGGGTATCGAACAGGTCAAGCCCGGGGCCACTTTAGGGGATATTGGGCATGCCATTCAAAAATATGCCGAAGGCCAGGGATGCTCGGTTGTCAGGGAGTTTGTAGGGCATGGTGTGGGACTTGATTTCCATGAACAACCCCAGGTCCTTCATTTTGGACGGCCAGGTACCGGTGTAACCCTTGTTCCCGGCATGGTGTTCACCATAGAGCCCATGGTCAACATAGGCAAAAAAGAACTGCATGTGCTTGAGGACCGGTGGACAGCCGTGACCAATGACGGGTCCCTGTCCGCCCAGTTTGAGCAGACCATCTTTGTCACAGATGACGGGTATGAGAGTTTAACCCCATATGCGTTATAGTAAGGCGGTATTAAATAAGGTTTTTTCAGCCATGTTTATTGCCTTTTTCGGTATCACCTCCGCCTTTTTTTTCTGTGTGGCCTGTATGTTACGGATATGCACAGCGCCCTTTGATCAGCGAAGGCTTGTGTCAAACATTTTCAGTGCGTTCTGGGGCTCGGTTTATACATGGGTTATGCTGCCCGGGTCCGTAAAAATTGTGGGTCGGGAAAAGCTTGATATCCGCAAAAATTATGTGTTTGTATCCAATCATCAAAGCCAGCTGGATATCCTTGTGCTTTCCCGACTGCTGTTTCCCTACCGGTGGGTGGCCAAGGCCTCTGTTTTCCGGCTGCCGTTCATTGGGTGGAATATGGCACTTAACAACGGGGACATTAAACTCAAGCGGGGTGACAAGGACAGTATAAAGGCCATGATGGGCGGATGTGAGGCGCTTTTACGGCAAAACATCTCCATCTTTTTCTTCCCCGAAGGCACAAGGTCCAAAGACGGCTGTATAGGGAAGTTCAAACCCGGGGCATTTATCCTGGCTAAAAACACAGGTGTTGACATTCAGCCCATTGCCATCAGCAATACCAATAAGGCGTTGCCTAAATACGCGTTGACCTTTCAGGGGTACACGAAGATGACAGTAAAGGTTCTGGATACCATTCCTTTTTCCCGGTTCAGGGATATGCCCCCTGAAAAGATTGCCGCTATGACAAGGACATTGATTGCCGACCAAGTTCCCTGTTGCCGGAAATCTGCCTGATTGTATCGTCTAAGTAGGAAATTAAAATAGTTAAGCGTTTAATTCAGGTAATAAGATCCATATCAAATTTTTCCTTAGCCTCTCCTGCCACATACAAGGAACCTGCAATGCATATGGCGTCATCCTTACAACTTGTCGAAATCGCGTAGGATACCGCCTCTTTTACATCCTCGATGACCTGCAGTTCCCCGTTGAATATTTTTCTGACTGCTGCGGTCAGCACCGCAGGTTCAATGCTGCGGTTTATTTTGGCTTTGGTCACAATGATCCGGTGAGCCCTGGGCAAAAGCTGGGCCAGCATGGCTTCATAGGGTTTGTCATCCAGGATGCCGATGACAAATGTCAGTTTTTTATTCCCCAAGGTCTGGTTGAGATATTTGCCCAGCAGAGCAGATGCTTTGAAATTGTGGGCCCCATCCAGAATAACCAGGGGGCGATCCATGATTTTTTCAAGGCGCCCCGGCCAGTTGACCTGGGCAAGCCCTTTATGAATCTGTTCCCGGGTCAGTTCATATCGTGGATCACTGCCTTTGTTCTGTTCAAAAATCAGCTCGCTGGCAGCCAGGGCCAAAGCAAGGTTTTCCCGCTGGTGTTCTCCGGGTAAGGGTTTGGTCAGGCCGTTGAAATTTTGATAAATTCCCTTGTAATTATATGTTGGCCGGCCAGGGGTTTTTCGGATGGAAAAGTCATTTTTGAACCGGTAAAGGGCTGATGCCCCGTCTTTGGCTACCTCAGCCAGCTTGTTTATCCCCGATGGCTGGGATACAGCCGTAACTGCAGGCACACCTGGTTTTATAATGCCGCCTTTTTCCCGGGCCAGGTCCCTGATGGTATGTCCAAGATAAGCGGTGTGCTCAATGGACAGGTTGGTAATAACACTGACCTTGGGTGTAATAATGTTGGTGGCGTCAAATCTGCCCCCCATGCCGGTTTCAATGACCGCCCATTCCACCTTCTCTTTGGCAAAATAGTAAAAGGCCATGGCTGTGACAATTTCAAAAAAAGTGGCCTTGCGCGATCCCTTGCGCGATCTATTGTCCGCAGCGTTCACTGCCTCGTATGCGCTGACCGCATCTGAATCGCTGATCTGTTGCCCGTTCACGCAGATCCGTTCATTGAATCGGACCAGGTGGGGGCTTGTGTATATGCCGGTTTTAAACCCCGCTGCATTGAGGATTGACGCGATACAGGTCGCTGTGGAGCCCTTGCCGTTGGTTCCGGCCACATGGACCGTCTTGTAGTTGTTATGGGGGGTGTTGAGTTGTGAAAGGATGTTTAGAATAGTATCCAGTTCAAGCTTGATACCGAACCGGCCCAGTTTGTAAATTTTTTCCAGGCACAGTTCATAAGGGGTGTTTGCCATGAAAAATGTCCATAAAAAAAACCCGGCATATCAGCCAATTTGATACGCCGGGTGATTTTCAATGCGTTAGCTACGTTTTCTGCGTGATCTTGAGGCGGCAATTCTTTGTCTTCTCATCGCCTCTCTCATCTTACGTCTTCTGTACTGACAAGGTTTTTCAAAATGTTTTTTTACCTTGAGACGTTTGAACAGCCCGTCGTTCTGAATTTTTTTCTTCAGAATACGCAACGCTTTTTCAACGTCATTATCAATAACGGTGACAGTAATCTCTTTCAAGCAGCATCGCCCCTTTCAAAATAAATTTAAATATAGAAATCATGGGCTGACTTGGTTTATTGGCACCCGGACCTAACCCACAACAAAATATGAAAGTCCTTCACAAACGTATTGTGACTTTCATATAAAAATATTTATAAACGGATCTTTTAACAAATTGAATAAATTAAGGCAACCCAAATCCACCACCTAAATTTCTGAACACCTGTCCAAGGACAATTTCGGGAATTTTTTTCTCGGAGTGCGGCTATTTATGCCTGGAAAACGACGTTTTGGGTAACGTTAAGCTCTCCTGCAGGA
>NZ_JBFXHE010000158.1:0-9414 GCF_050177295.1 Desulfobacter sp. | reverse complement strand
GACCCAGGACGATCCACAATTAGGGGTCCAACTGCTGTGGAAAATCTCCAAGCTTATCAGTCAGCGGTTACGTCAGACCACAGGGATGCTTGTGGATTATATGGGAGAATATTAAATTCCCATTTTTCATAGAAAATTAATTGGGTCTGAGCTATACTTTCAGCTCTGTTTATAATAAAAAAAGGGGAAAAAGTGATGCTTCATTTAAAACAAAAATACTGTTCCTTGTCCGTATTCGTTTTAACACTTATATTTTTTTATTTCACTATAGCTGCATGCTCAGCTGCCATAACAATAGGTGGAACCGGTAATGCCCTTGGCACAATGAAATGGATTGCCCAAGCATATCAAGAAGCAAATCCAGACGTTCAAATTACATTACTGCCAAGTATCGGAAGCAGCGGTGCCATAAAAGCAGTCCCTAAAGGCGCTATTCAGATCGGCCTCAGTGCCCGGCCTTTAAAAGATGCTGAGTTGGAAAAAGGACTTGTTGCCGTTGAATACGCCCGTACACCAACGGTTTTTGCCGTATCAAACAGGACAAAAATTGATGCCGTCACACAAACACAACTCGTGGACATTTATAAAGGTGTTTTAAAACAATGGCCGGACGGCTCCACCATTCGTCCCATTATCCGCCAGGCCGGAGACGATAATACCAAACAGATAAAAGCCCTTTCTCCTGAACTAAAAAAAGCGGTAGAGATTGCCGAAAACCAGCAGGGATTTCTTTTCGCTTCAACGGATCAAGAAGCGGTGGACAAGATTGAGAACACACCCGGCAGCATCGGGGTGACATCTTTGGCTTTGCTTATTTCTGAAAAAAGAGATCTTCACGCATTAACACTTGACGGTGTGGAGCCTAACATTCAGTCCTGCATTGCAGGTGATTATCCGATTATCAAACGGTTTTACTTTATTCTTCCAAAGGAGCGCTCTGCTCAAGTCGATGCATTCCTTGAGTTTGTTTTTTCTGAAAAAGGGTCCGATATTTTAAAACAAAACGGCAATTATCCGGCTCAATAACACGAAACTGATGACTCCTTCCATCCCGGATAAGCTTGATAGAGTCCTCCTCCATCTATCCTTGACCATATCCATAGTTGTGGTCTTCGGCCTTCCGGCAGTTTCCGCTTTTATTGCATATAGTGATTTATCAAAAGAACTCACTTTCAAGGCTCGGATCAAAGCCAATGCGCAAAAAGAAATGATCACAACACTTCCGCAAACATGGATGTTTGCAGAAAACCGGATGCAGGGAATCCTTGCCCGGGAACCCGTTCTATTGGAAAACGAATTTGTGCAGATTTTCGATGATCAAGGAAATGAACTGACTTCAGCCGGGGAACCCATAAAAGGCCAATATCTACAGCGAAGCTACCCGCTCTATGATATGGATCGGATCGTAGGAAGGGTTGTTGTGAGTACGAGTCTTTCCCATGTCATTCACAACACTTTGGTCAGCAGTGTTTTTGGGTTGTTCGTGGGGGCCTTAGTTTTGCTGGTATTCTGGCTTCTTCCGGTTAAAAAGCTTCGCCAACTTTCCACTGAATTGTCTGAAGAAAAACAACAGGCAGAGGCTACACTTCAGTCTATTCATGACGGGGTGCTCCGTACGGATAAAAAAGGAAGCCTTGCATATCTTAATCCTGCTGCAGAGAAACTCATTGGCCATTCATTTTATGAATTAAACGGGAAAAATATATCTGAAATTCTGACACTCATTGATGATCAAACCAATTCAGAGGTTGAAAGTGCGCTCTACAAGGCAATTGATACAAAAAAATCTGCCTCCTGCCAAGGGCGCTGTTCTCTTATTTCCCATGACAATCGAACAATAGCTGTGGAAGAGCAGGCCGTTCCCTTACTGGATAACAGCGGTAATTTGATTGGCTGCGTACTCTGTTTGAGAGATGTCTCCATTTTTCGTAAACGACTGCAACAACAATCCTGGCAGGCATCCCATGATGCATTGACCGGACTGATTAATCGCCGTGAATTTGAAGAAAGGGTTGCAAAGGCAATTGAACGGGCTCAAATTGAGAAAAGATCAGGGTTGCTTTGTTTTATGGATCTTGACGGGTTTAAAATTGTCAATGACACCTGTGGTCATAATGCCGGGGATGAACTGCTCATACAACTATCACGGCTCATAAGCGCCCAGGTTCGGACCAGTGATTCACTGGCACGTCTTGGCGGTGATGAATTCGGCCTCCTCCTTGACGGATGCGATGAAGAACGGGGCCGAATAATCGCCAACAGTATTCTCAGCGCCGTCAAAAACTACCATTTTTTTCATGATCACAAGATTCATACAGTTGGGATAAGCATCGGTATGACATCGGTCACCAGCAATAGTTGTAAGGCCAAAGATGTTATTAATGAAGCTGATTCGGCCTGTTATTTGGCCAAAGAATCCGGCCGCCAACGCCTTTGTATTTTTCAGGACAATAAGGCGGAGTTGATAGCCAAGCGGGATGAAGTCAGTTGGGTGGAACGTATAAAATCCGCACTGAAAGAAAACAGCTTCTCTCTTTATTACCAGACCTACCAGACACTAAGCGATCTTGCCGGGTCCAGACAGCATTTGGAAATTCTTTTACGAATGGTGTCCGAGAGTGGGGAGATTATCCCGCCAGGTCGGTTTTTTCCGGCTGCGGAGCGGTATAATTTAATGCCACAGATTGATCAGTGGGTGATCAATAAAGTATTCTCAGAATTTCATAATATACGTGCTGATCATTCAGATTCCGGCCTGATGGTGAATATCAACCTTTCTGGGGCTTCAATAAACTCTCTTGAATTATACGATTTCATAACGGCGAAAATTACCGAATACAGCATTGATCCGACATCTATCTGTTTTGAAATAACTGAAACGGTTGCTGTCAGAAATCTTCGTGCGGCAACAGATTTCATAAATGAATGTAAGAAAATTGGTATTCAATTTGCGCTTGATGACTTTGGTACCGGTGCAAGCTCTTTTAGTTATTTGAAAAATATGCCGGTTGACTATTTGAAAATTGACGGCAACTTTGTAAAAAATATTGAAAGGGATGACGTGGACCGGGCAATGACTGAAACAATTAATCGAATTGGACATCTTCTGGGGAAAAAAACCATTGCTGAATATGCGGAAAACAAAACCATAATTGACATATTGAATGAGATTGGTGTTGATTTTGCCCAAGGCTTTGGTGTTTGCAAACCCATGCCCCTGATTAAAACATAGTCTCAGCATAAAAGTTACCGCCAAATCGGAAATTCAAGAGATTCACACTCTGTACTCCCGCCTTGTTTTTACATGCGAAGTCCTTGGGTTTTAGGCTTGAAACTCTTTATAAATGGTGCTAAATGATGTCGCCCTGGTATGGTATTCAGGGTATAAACATACTCAATTTCAGGAGATAAGCATCATGCGGGTTGTTCTTGCCTTTCCACCCAGGGCCAGTGCTACCTATGTTCCCCTGGGCATTGCAACCCTGGCGCCCTATATCGAAGCCGCCGTTCCCGGCACGGCTGTCCGCCTTGCCGATTTGAACCTGGCAACCTGGATGTGGCTGGCCGGTGCACATCCGTCAGGTATGAACCTGGTAGCATTCCTTTCGGGAAATAAGGGGCAGTTTTTTAATGAAGAGCAGACTCTGGCACATAAACAGATCTGGGACCAGATTCGAAGAACTATGACGAATATGGAACATCAGGCCGAAGCTTTTCTGGCAGGAAGGGAAGCAGAGGTGCTGTTTTTGAATCTTCTGGGCGCTCTGACAGGCCAGTTGCTGGATTTTGATCCGGAGTTGTTAGGTATTTCCGTTCTTTTTCCTGAGCAGGTGCCTTTTGCGGCTGCCCTGGCTAGGGCAGTCAGGCAGGTTTCCGCCTGTAGGATTATCTTGGGCGGAGCTATGATGTCAGCATTGAATATCCGTGAACTGCTAAGGGGTGTGCCGGAAATTGACGGAGTCGTTGAAGGGGAGGGGGAAGCGGCCTGTGCAGCTCTTTGTGCCGGAAAAAGCCTGGAATCTGTGCCCGGCCTAATTTTCCGGGACCACGGTGAAATACGTGCCAATCCCAAAGCCAGATCCATTAGCTTGGATGGCCTGCCTGCCCCGGATTTTTCACGGTTGCCCCTGGATGCCTATTTTAACCCTGTGCCGGTACTGCCCGTGCTTTTTTCCCGGGGGTGCGCCTGGCGGCGCTGCCGTTTTTGCACCCATAACGTTTCCTTTGGCGGATACCGAAAAAAAGCCGTGGCGGCCTTTGTTTCCGAGATGGAACAAGCGTGCCGGCAATTCCATGTCCACCATTTCTATTCAGCCGATGAATTCATTACGGCAGAGGATATGGATGATATTGCCACCGTTATTCTTGAAAAAGGCCTCTCCATCAACCTGCATATTTTAAGCAAACCTGTGGTCGGCTGTACCCGGGAACGAATGGCGCTGTGGGCTGCTGCGGGGTGCCGATGGATCGGATGGGGGGTGGAAAGCGGTTCCCAGCGGCTGCTTGATCTTATCAACAAAGGTACAAATGTCCGGGATATCCGGAAGGTCCTTGAGGATGCTGCAGCCGTAGGCATTGCCAGCACCGCACTCATGATTTTCGGACTGCCGACCTCAACGGATCAGGATCTGACCCGGACTTTGGATTTCCTCACTGAGGTTTACCCTTATGTCCACAGTTTCACGGCCAGTGCCTTTGCCCTTTTTGAGCGGACCCATTTTGCCCGATATGCAGATCGCTACGGACTTCATATTGACGGTATCCAGACCTTGTTTTCAAGCAGAGGCGTGGATGTAAAGAGCCGCCGTCTCAAGTTCCGGGAGATCGGATCTGACGGCAGCCTGCGTTCTGCCCGCGGCGCTCTCGAAGTGGCTGCCTGGATGCGTCACCGCCGCTGGCTGGGAGATCCTCCCTTGGAAGAGCAGTTGACCACGGAGCACTATCTGATCCATGTTTCTAAAACCAATTCGATTTCCGGCATGCCGCACTCTTCCCCGGCAGATCCGGAATCAGCATAGGCTATCGCCCGTTTGATATTGAAAAAGAAACCATATCGACTTATTTTATAGGGAATATGAAAATTATAGGGAGTATGAAAAACGACAGCGCTTTTTAGGAGTGGGTAGATTATGATTATAGACGACGAATTTAAAGAAATTTCATTTGACGCATTTGAACAATACCGTGCTGCAAACAAGGAAGCCGATTTTATCGTGGTTGACGTCCGGCAGGAACGAGAATATGCGGCCGGACATGTTCCGGGGGCCAAACTGATCCCCTTAAATACCCTGGGCAACCATCTATCGGAACTTGCTCTGGACAAGGACCTGTTTTTTTACTGCCATAGCGGTGCCCGATCCGAAGTGGCCGGCATCATGGCGGCAGAAAGCGGCAGAGACGCACAGAAAACCTACAATATCACCGGCGGATTTCTCTCTTATCAGGGCCATTCCCTAGAAGGATTTCCCCGGCTGCAGGTGTTTGACTACCAAGAAAGCGATGACCGGCTGCTTTACCAGGCAATGGAACTGGAAAAAGCCGCAGAGCGCTTTTATGAAAGCCTTCTCTCCTTTGCCCCGGATGAAAATTTTATAGCCCCGCTTGAACAACTGTCAAAGGCTGAAATTGCTCATGCCCGAACTATTTATTCGTACTGGAAGAAAAGCGTTGAAAACCCGGTACCCTTTGAAGAGCTTTATGGATCTCTGAAAGGGGACATCCTTGAAAATGGCCGTCCCCTTTCAGACGTGATGACCGATTTGTACGCCAATAAAAAAGTTACATGGACAGATGTCATAGAGATGGCGTTGAGCATTGAAATACAGGCCTATGATCTTTACCGCACCATGGCAGACCGTCGGGGTCAGGGTGAGGCACAGGACGCCTTTCTCTCCATTGCCCAGATGGAGAAATCACATATGAAGCTGGTGGCTAAAATGCTCGGGGATGATACAATTTGATTTACAGGGTGTTTAGTGTTAATTCATTAGCATTCATCTTATTGAATTGGAAGGTTTCTTATTGAAAGACAACCAAAACAGAGTTGACACCATTCTTTGTAAACTAAAAGATAAGGGTCACAAGATAACGCCCCAGCGGCTCGCCATTATAAAAATCCTGGCGAAAAGCGTGGATCACCCCAGTGCTGAAATGATACACGAACAACTTAAAGCAAATTTTCCAACCATGAGTCTTGCAACTGTGTACAGAAATATCTGCGTTATCAAATCCTTTGGTGAAGTTCTTGAACTTGGTTTTCCCGACGGGTCCAACCGGTATGACGGGAAGAAACCCTATCCGCATCCCCATATTATCTGTACCAAGTGTGGTAAAATTGTTGACCCGGATTTGGACAGCCTGGATGAGATGAAAAACGAGGTTGCCAGGGAGACCCGTTTTAAAATATTTAATCATCGACTGGATTTTTTCGGCATTTGCAGCGACTGCCAGGCCAAAGAAGAATAAGCTCAATTCCCTTACTGTTTTGCTGTAACCCGTACAAAAATTGGCATCTGACAGCAATATTTTTATTTTGAAGCGTTTATAAAAGCCTGTTTAAAAATATTTATTGGTTTTTTTCTATTTTTGGATTAGAGTATCAAATGATAATCGTTATCATTTGATATGCTTTATCATTAAAGGTGTCCCCAAATAACGTACATTATTTAAAGGAGATCTGTTATGAATGAAAAAGGAAAATGCCCGGTTACCGGTAAAAGCGCAGGAGACTTCACAGCCAAGGGAAAGTCCAATCGCGACTGGTGGCCTAATCAATTAAATTTGAAAATACTTCACCAGCATGACCGGAAAAGCAATCCCATGGGGGATTCGTTTGACTATAAGGCCGCATTTAAAAGTCTTGATCTTTCAGCCGTGAAAAAGGACCTGATTGATTTAATGCGCGATTCCCAGGAGTGGTGGCCGGCAGATTACGGCCATTATGGCCCGTTGTTCATCCGGATGGCCTGGCACAGCGCCGGTACCTATCGTACCATGGATGGCCGGGGCGGCGCCGGCACGGGCAACCAGCGGCTTGCCCCGTTGAACTCCTGGCCGGATAACGTAAACCTTGATAAGGCGCGAAGACTTTTGTGGCCCGTGAAAAAGAAATACGGCAACAAAATTTCCTGGGCCGATCTCATGGTGCTGGCCGGAACCTGCGCCATTGAATCCATGGGGCTGAAACCCTTTGGATTTGCCGGCGGGCGTGAAGACGTATGGGAACCCGAGGAGGATATCTACTGGGGGGCGGAAGAGGAGTGGCTGGCCACCAGCGATAAGCCCAAAAGCCGGTATTCCGGGGAACGTGATCTTGAAAATCCTTTGGCTGCCGTACAGATGGGCTTAATTTATGTAAATCCGGAAGGGCCGGACGGCAATCCGGATCCGGTTGCCTCCGGGATTGATGTGCGGGAAACCTTTGCCCGGATGGCCATGAACGACGAAGAGACCGTGGCCCTGGTGGCCGGGGGCCACACATTCGGCAAATGCCATGGCGCCGGCGATGCGGCGCTGTTGGGACCGGAACCCGAGGCGGCCCCCCTCGAAGAGATGGGGCTGGGATGGAAAAGCAGCCACGGTAGGGGCAAAGGCGGCGACACCATCGGCAGCGGTATCGAAGGCGCCTGGAAGCCCAATCCTACCCAATGGGACATGGGATATTTCAAGGTGCTGTTTAAATACGAATGGGAACTGGTCAAAAGTCCGGCCGGTGCCAACCAGTGGCTGGCAAAGGATGTTGAGGATGAAGATATGGTGGTAGATGCCCATGATCCATCCAAAAAGCATCGCCCCATGATGACCACCGCTGACCTCTCCCTGCGGTTTGATCCGATTTACGAACCCATTTCCAGGCATTTTCTTGCGAACCCGGAGGCGTTTGCCGATGCCTTTGCCCGGGCGTGGTTCAAGCTTACCCATCGCGATATGGGGCCCAAGGCCCGGTATCTTGGCCCTGATGTTCCCCAAGAGGATTTGATCTGGCAGGATCCGGTGCCCCAGGCAGACCATGAGCTTGTTGACGCCAGGGATATCGCCGAACTTAAACGAAAAATTTTGGGCACGGGACTGACTGTTTCCCAGCTGGTCTCCACGGCCTGGGCTTCTGCGTCAACCTTTCGCGGCTCGGACAAACGCGGCGGGGCGAACGGCGCACGTATCCGTTTAGCACCCCAGAATGGATGGGCTGTGAATGAGCCGGATCAGCTTACTGGTCTACTTAATACCCTTGAAGGGGTTCAGCAGGCGTTTAACACCAGCCAGACCGGCGGGAAAAAAGTCTCCATGGCGGATCTGATTGTGCTGGGAGGATGTGCCGGTGTTGAAAAGGCAGCGGCTGATGCCGGATTTGAGGTCACGGTGCCCTTCTCCCCGGGGCGTACGGATGCCTCAGCAGCGCAGACCGATATTGACTCCTTTTCCGTACTCGAACCCGTGGCCGACGGGTTTCGCAACTATCTTAAAAAAAGATATGCGGTTCCGGCAGAGGAGTTGCTGGTGGACAAAGCCCAACTGCTGACATTGACTGCTCCGGAGATGACCGTTCTCATTGGAGGCCTGCGTGTCTTGGATACCAATTTCAAGCAGGTTCGGCACGGCATTTTAACCCAGCGTCCAGGCATTTTGACCAATGATTTTTTCGTCAATCTATTGGACATGGGGACGGTCTGGGCACCGGATACAAAAGACGATACGGTGTTTGAAGGCCGTGACCGGACAACCGGTGAACTGAAATGGACGGGTACCCGTGTGGATCTGGTGTTTGGTTCAAACTCCCAGTTGCGGGCGCTTTGTGAAGTGTATGCCGGCGCGGATGCCCAGGAAAAATTTGTAACTGATTTTATTGCGGCCTGGGATAAGGTCATGAATCTTGACCGGTTTGATCTTGCTTGACCCGTTTGATCTTGCCTGAGGCTGACAGGCAATTTTGAAACGGTGAAGACTATTTCCTCAAAAAAGGTGGTGTTTCAAGATCTCTTGGAACATCGCCTTTTTTTTGTTTGATATATATATAAATTCTATATTTTTATGTAATAGTTCTATATACAGAAACAAAAAGGGTTGACAAAAATCTTATAACCATCGTAGGAGTCTGGCCCAATCAGGTTTTGTTCGGCATTTTTTAGTATATTTTTAAAAAGGAGAGAAAGATGAAAAAAACTATTGTAGTTTTGGCGGCACTTGCTCTAATGATGGGTTCTGCTTATGCAGCAGAGTGGAATTTTTATGGAAGTGCCCGTCTAGCTACCTTTTGGGATGATACTGACATCATTTCAGGCGATGACGGGAATACACAATATTCTGAATACCTTCAGGTGAACTCCCGTATCGGTGCAAACGTTAAAGTCTCCGACGAACTGACCGGACGTTTTGAATATGGGGCTTCCGGTGGAAACGCCAATATTCGTTTGCTTT
>NZ_JBFXHE010000157.1:0-9422 GCF_050177295.1 Desulfobacter sp. | reverse complement strand
GCTAGTGGGTTTGGTGCACCGGCCACCTCAACTCAGGTAGATATGATGGGGGGATGGAAAGCATTCCGAGATACCGCAGGTGGTCTGACAAATAAAACGATGGATTTGGCTATTGCAAAGAAAATCAATGACGCGAAAGCCGGAGGTATCCCTTTTGAAAAGATAAATTTTACCGATGCTGAGCGTAGTAGGGTTGTAGGCGGCACGAACGGCGGCGGGGCTAATGCAGACCCAAACAGGGGCAATCGTTTGGACTGGATTGAGGGGAAAGATGGGCGGAAGCGATATTTTGACCAGAATGGGCGTGAAGTTGCATTCAACCCTCCTCCGGGCAGGGCGGATTTTTCGGGGCTTCCCAGTCAATTAAGGGTATCGCATGAACGAGGTGCAGGGGCGACACAATCCGCGTCCATACCAGCAGCATCACCTCCAAAACAAGAATCAGAACCCTATGCCGAATATACCAATATAAGACCTGGTGTTGGAAAATTTTCCAATATTTTTTGGGGAACAGATTCTTCTGGAAAAACAAGAAGAATAGATTTTGAGAGACCTGTTTTGCCTAGTGGTTTACCTAATCCAGAATTTCTTAAAAGAACTGCTTTTAGAGAAAAAATTGGATATCCACAAACTGAAAAAGAACAAGAAGCGTATCGAACCGCCTTAGAAAGATTAAAAAATATCCAATACATTAAGAGAGATCGTTAAATGCCATACCTAACCAAAGAAGAAATAGACAGCGGCGTATTGAAACGGTTTGAACAGTTTGATCCCGAAGAGGTGGAGACACACCATAAGCTGGCATGGGATAATGCCCCGGGTTACAGGGAACTGTTTGACGAACCGGAGAAATTTGAACCTGGAATGAGCACAACAGCCACCCAAGAGCGCGGATTTTTTGGGGATGTTGCATCAAATCTTGCCAGGGGTGCGTCTGATCTTACCCGGCTTGGTGGTTATGCTTTAAAAACCCTGGACCCGGACGGCGGGATTGATATGCTTGAAAAAGCCGGTCAAGGATTGGTTGATGCCTCTGACTATGCTGAACAGAATTGGGATATCATGAAGCAGGACCAATCGGAGCGAGAGGGTGAAGGGTATATAAAATCAGGTGTTATGTCAGGGATCAGGAGTTCGGTCCCCTCCCTGGCGCCAACCCTTGCCGGGGCATCTGTTGGAGCCGCATTCGGCGGACCGGTTGGTGGGCTTGTAGGGGCATTAATAGGGAACCTGGGTTTATTCGGCTTGGGAACATATGGAGAAAAAAAGCAGGAATACCTTAACAACGGCTTGCCTGAAGATATGGCCCACTCCGCAGCGCTTAAACAAGGGTTGATTGAAGGCGGTATCGAAGGGGCCGCGTCTTTTATTGGCGCTAAGATTTTTGGCATGGACAGGCTCATAGCCCAGCCTTTGAAACAGACAGTGAAAGAATTATTGCATACACCTGTTTCTACATTTGCCAAAAATCTTGCCAAAGATACTTTCTTGAACGAAATTCCCACGGAAATGCTTCAGTCTTATCTTGGTGCAAAGGTGGATATCGGGGTGGGCATGGCGAATGAAGGAGACCAATGGCAGGCCGCTGTTGATTCTATTATCCCGTCCATGACCATGTCCCTGCTGTTCGGTATGGGGGCCGGCGGGTTTTCCTATGTGCAAAAACGGCGGTTGGTTCGTGACTTAAATAATCTGGAAAATCCGGATGCCAGGGAAAAGGCTGCTGAATTAATCGAAAAGGGAATTTTACAGGGAGGCTCCAAAGAGGAACCTGGCAAGGAAAATGAGCTGGCGGAAGCCTGGTCAAAGATGGTCATGGGCAAGATCGATGCCGGGGAGGCCATAGACATTAATGAAGATTTTGTGAAATATGCTTCCCTGGATGAAAATTCCCGCCAGGAACTTCAGCGAGGCACGGAATTACAGCAGTATCATGATCATATTGCAGGTCTTGAAAAACGAATTTCAAACCTGCAGAAGTTTAAGAAGCCCACGGACCGGCAACGGCAATTGATGGCTGATTACCAGGCGAATCTGGAATCTGTTAAAAAGGGCTTGGCTGATAGGATGCAGGCTATACAGGCGGAAGCTGATGCCCAGGACGCTCAGATTGGCGAGTTCGAACAGAATTTGCAGCAGGCCAAGGCGGATATCAAGGAATACCCCGGCCGGCCACCGATTCAGCCGGATGTTGAGGGTTTGCGGCGGGAGTATGAGAATGAGCAGTTAAAGAGCGGGTTGAAATCCAAGGATGAAGAGACTGGCACAGATGCAGAAGGCATTCCTATTGACCAGAATATGTTGGATGAAAAACAGCCACAGGATCAGAAATTCGGAAAAACCGAATCTGTGGAAGTCCCGGAAAGGGACCTGTTGGATTCAGATCAGCAATTGCAACCCGGCATCTCCCCGGTACCGCCCCCGGCAGCACCCGGCACCTCCCCGGGTACCGCCGATGACGTTTTGACTAGCGGTCTAAAAAACAAAGAGCAGCAGGCTTTTATCGATCAAAGGATTAAGAAACTGGGCTCCATTGAGGCTGTAGATAAGGCCTACGACCTGGATGACCAGGTGAGCCAGTATGCCCGGGCAAAGGCGCGGGAGGTGTTTGGGCAGGATGCCCCTGCCGAGGTTGCGGAGCCGGTTGAAGAAACCCAGGTCAACCCAGAAATAACTGAACCCGTTGAATCAAAGATTATTCAAAGTAAAGAGCATATTGGCTTTTTTACCAGACCGGGCACAAAAGAACAGGTGGAAGTCTATAAGGACGCCAATGGAGAGGTATATACCGCACCTGTCAGCAACGTAATTGATGTTGATACGGGATACCGAATAGGTCGTTTTGAGGCACCTGCTCATTTGGCTGATCAGGCTGTCAAAAATCTATTGAACAACACCCCCAACACCTCTGACTCAAGCGCACCCATGGGGGGGATTCCACCAACCGTCAAGGAAAACTTGACAGTTGCTCCAACCCAGATTGAAACGGGGCAGAAAAAGATTCCAGGCCAGGCGGAAGCGGCGGAAGACATGCCGTCCGCATTTGAACACGAGGTTAACCCGGACAAGATTGAAACAAATCCGACCGAACCCCAAAAGGAAGCCGGAAATTACAGAAAAGACCACATTCGGATTGACGGCCACCAGATTACCATTGAAAATCCTGACGGATCTACACGAAGCGGCACTGACAAATCCGGAAGAAAGTGGGAATCAAAAATCCATGGGCATTATGGATACTTTAAACGGACCATGGGCAAAGATGGGGATCAGGTTGATGTATTTATAAAACCTGGCACCAAGACGAGTTCAAAGGTGTTTATTGTGGACCAGATTGACCCGGGGACAGGTGAATTTGATGAACACAAGGTTGTCATGGGAGCCGAATCTGCAGATGAGGCCAAGTCATTGTATATGTCGAATTACGAAGAAGGTTGGAAAGGGTTCGGCGGTATAACTGAGATGAATCAGGATGAATTCAAGGTATGGGTGAAGGATGGAACAAGAACGACGAAGCCTGTTGGAATCATCTCTAAAACTTCCAAAACAGTTAAAAAAAACTTGACAGTTGCCCCGGGCCGGGCCGTGACCTGGCAGGACAAAAAAGGCAACACTCTGTCTGGCAAGTTGATCCGCCCCCAAAAAGAAGGGGGAAAATTATGGATGATCAAGAAGGCGGGTGGCAAGAATACATTTGTCCATGAGAAGAATTTTAAATTAAACGATTCAGAATCTACCGTTATTAGTGGTTCACAAACCCCCAAAAATGCTTCAACGCTTGATGAAATAGAAGTTAATCCTGTTGAAAAAATAACAGGAGAAAAGGCTGCTCAAGACGGCACCCAGTATTCCACCTCAGTGGATTTTACAGACAGCACCAGCCGAAACACTGACACGCCAGCCTTCAGGAAATGGTTCGGTAACTCCAAGGTGGTTGATGAGAATGGTGACCCTGTGGTGGTTTATCATGGGACAAATGTTAATTTTAATGCATTTAAACCAAGCGAAAAAACAGGCACACATGGCGAAACAGATCAAATAGAAGGGATTTATTTTACTGACAACAAAGATGGTGCCAATTGGTATGCATTAGTTGAAGATGATGACAGATTTTTAAAACGAGCCTACGTTTCCATTAAAAATCCATATCATGCAACAGATATTAAATCCCTTAAGAATGGCTTGGGAGTTGAGACTCTTGGGGATGTTGCGGATAAGGTAAAGTCCCTTGGGCATGATGGACTGATCATTGAAAAGGGCTTCTATTCCAACGGCGGTCCGCACAGAAAAATTATAGCCTTTGACCCGACCCAGATAAAATCTATCTACAACGCTGGCACCTGGGATGGAAGCAATCCGGATATCCGGTATTCAATATCATCTATTAATCCATGGCCGGAAAACTTCCCAAACGTCGTGGTTCACACAGCAGCCAATAAGGTTGCGCCCAATCAAAAAGGCCAAGGCGGTCATCCGGACCATAAGGCGGCCAAGGCAGGAGATGTTGATGCCGCCAACCGGCTTGTGTTTGACTTGGTGAAGCCAGAGAAAGTATTGGAACTCAAAAAGCAGTTCCCGGATGCCATGGTTGTGCCGGTTCATGCCGAAGAGGAGGCCGGCAAAAATAAAATCCCGAGAGCTTTGGCGAGGGCTTATGGAGAAATTGCCGGGTTTAAAGTCGATCTTGGGATTGTTCAAACAAATAAATCCGGCCATACCAAGAAAGACGCTGCTGAGAGAATTATAAGCCGGGCAGAGTTTGACGGGGATGTGAACCCTGGTCAAGAATACATCATTTTGGACGATATTATCACTACGGGAGAGACCTTATCTGAACTCAGGCATTATATAGAAAATAACGGCGGGAAGGTTGTAGCCGCATCGACTTTAGGGTATAGTAAATACTCAACGGTGCTTGCTGTAAAGCAAGATTCCCTGAAGAAAATTCAGGATAAATTTAATGTAAAGGAGCTTGAAGATGTCCTCAAAGAATTTAACATCGCAGGAAACATCCAGGCCCTCACAAATTCAGAAGCAAAATACATTCTCTCTTTCAGAGCGGTTGACGCCTTCCGAAATCGAATCCTTGAGGCAGGACGGAATAGAAGCGGACAAAGTAAGTTCAGCGTTTTTCAGGGAGAAGTACGCAGATTTCAGGAAGAAACATGGGATAGTTCTTCCCAACGAATAAACACACTTCCCGGCCAAGGCCTAACCACTCAGGATATCCAAAAACATTTCAAAGGCCAGAAGGCCTTTCTTTCTCCAGACGGCAAGGTCTCAATCAAATTCAAAAACGGCCATGGATGCACGGTCGAAACTGTAAAGAAAATATCCGACAAGGACTATGAGTTCGCCATGCGCACCGGTCGGATGGGCAAAGACGGCATCATCCTTGGCAAATATTCAAACCAGACAATTCAGTTGTCACGGGATTATGCGTCGGATTTTACTCTGGATCATGAGATTGAGCATCTCCTTGAAGACCTGGGAATTATAACCCCTGCCGAAATCATGGCCCTGAACGGCAAGGCCAGGCAGGCGAACAGATCCGGCCAATGGGAGGCGTGGGGGCTCAAATGGTCAGATAACATGGCCGAGAACCGGGCAAACTTCCTGGCCCAGGCCCTGACTGACCGTGGACAGCACCGGAATACTTGGCTTGACCGTGTCATACAGAAGATTGTTGATTTCCTGGATGGGCTGCTCTATGTTGCATCAGAAGGGGTGCGGGTCCGGAAGCTTGCCCGGGATGTTGAGTCCGGGAAGGTTTTTGGGCGGCAATCGGATAAAGCCGGCGATTCTATCCCCATCATTAATCTGGACAAAGACCTATCCAAAGGAGTCGTAAAAAGTGGAACACAGAATGGAACACCTGTTCCCAGATTTGCAAAAATCGGGCTACGGGAGACGGGAGAGCTTCGAGTGCCAAGAAGAACCGTTCGCAATGTGTCCGATGCGGCACAAATGCTATCAGGCCTTTCTGACGCAGCTCAAGAAGAAGTCTACCTCATCACAGCCGACAGAACGGGAAGAGTCTTAGAGGTCCATAAATTTTCAAAGGGCACGTCCGGCAAGTCCGACGCCCATATCAATCAGATGGCCGGGCATCTGCTTAAAAACGAGGAAGCCCACACCACTTATTTAATTCACAACCACATTTCAGGGGATTTAACCCCGTCAAATGAAGATCTTCAAATTATGCGCGATCTTCGCCTGGGGCTGCGGCTGGCAGGCATCAAGGTAAGTGGCCTGATTATCTCCGATGGCCACTATGCCCAGTTTGATGAATTCAATGTTGGCGGTTCGCAAAAGATAAAACAACTTCCGGCAAAAAGCACACTCCCGGTCAGTGAAAGACGAGTCATCTCCAGAGAACTTCAAAACCCGCTCAGCATCAAGGACGTAAACGCGGCAATGGAAAGGTTTGAAGGTGAGCAGGACGGCATCCTCTTAATGGATGAGGGCCGCAGAGAAGTCGCGTTTATTCCTTTTAAAAAAGGTGTGAGCATCAGGGAGGCTGCCCGGGATATCCTGGCCCAGGCGTCGGATGTCAATGCAGTTCAGGCCGTAATCAATATGCAGACCTTCACCGGCACAAACCGCGGGAAGTTGTATCAGCATCTTGCCGAGGGGTTGGCCACTCAAAATATAGATATCAATGACATCATCACGAAAAACCCCTTCGGCAGGCTTACTAGTATGCTTGAAACCAACCAGCTCCCGGCTCCGGATGTAAACGGCATGAGGGCGCTCGATTCTGACGAGGTTCTTTATCAAACCTCAGACGATATCGTTGACGAGCTTTTCCATTCCCGGGGCAACTTCTTTGACCGGATGAAAGACTCAATCGAAGAGGGCAAGACCGAGTTCACAGACCGGACCATAGCCAAGACGGTCGACTCTCTCCACTTTGTGAAAAAACGCCTTGGGGATGAGGCTTATAAACTGCACAGGGTTTTGACCGGTATTAAATCGGCATCATTTTCAATGTTCCTTGAGCACGGCAAAATGTCATGGGACGGAAACGCCTTGACCGTCACTGACCGGAAAAATGGATTCCTGCCATTCCTTCGGTCAATCGGGGATGATTGGCAGAATCTGTTTTACTGGATAGCTGCAAAGCGGTCGGAAGAATTAGAAGCAGAAGGTCGCGAGAACTGGATAACTCCAGAAAAACGAGCAAGGCTCCTTGAAAGAACCGGTGAATTTTCAGAAAAAGGGGAGTCCTGGGCAAGCCTCAATGACAAATTTCAAGAGTTTAACCAAAACATCCTGGATGTCATGGAGGCGTCAGGGCTGATTGACCCGGAAGCCCGGAAGATATGGGAATCAAATATGTATATCCCCTTTTATCGTGTGCTTGAAAATGAAATTTCTCGGCAGGAGTTTTTATCTGGGCCCAGAAAATCTGGGAAGCATATTTCTGCTCAGATCAAGCAATTAAAAGGTGGCCAGGCAAAAATCGGTGATCCACTTGAAAATATTCTTATGAACTGGATGTACGGCCTTGACGCGGCCGCCAGGAACAAGGCTAGGGCTAAGGCATTTGAAGTGGGTAAGAATCTGGATATTATTGATGAGGTTGCAAAGAAGGATTTGGCCAAGGTCCTTGGGGCTCAGACCGTTAACCGCTTTGCTATTATCAAAGCCGGTAACACCCGAGCCCGTTCTATTTTTGATTCCCGGGTCGAGGCAGAGGCCGAAGTTGAGAACCTTAAAAAGGATGGCAAGGGCCCACACCGAATTGAACCCAGAAAAGAAACTAAGATTGTTTTTGGATCCATGAAAGACTACGGAATACTTTCTTTCCAGAAAGAAGGGAACCCGGTCTACTTTAAAACTGACGATCCGGATCTTTACCAAGCCCTGGCTGAGATCGATACTGCTGCATTCAATAATTTATTCATGAAGATGATGGGAGGGGCAAAACGGTATCTATCATACGGGGCAACATTCGGCCCCGCGTTCCGACTGCGCAATTTTATCCGTGATGCCATCCATACACCCGTGGTGTCAAAAGAATTCAGGCCCTTCGTGGATTCGGCCATTGGACTCATTGGGGCAATGCAAGAAGACAAGGATTATATTGAACTCATGTCTAGCGGTTGGGGATTTGGCTCATCATATGTAAATTCCGACGATCCACAAACCGGCGCTCGATTTATTAAAAAAATAATAAAAGCTGAAGGCAAGAGTGCGATAGGCCGGATATTAAACACGCCGCTCAAGGTCATAAAATTATGGGAAAAGATTGGGGAAGCTTCTGAGAATGCTGCCAGGTTAGGGCTTTACAAAAGGCTGAAAAATAAAGGCTACTCAAAGCTTGATGCGGGCTTTGAGGCCCGGGACTTGATGGATTTTTCCATGCACGGCAGCTCTCAGAGTGTACAAACACTTATTCGGATCGTGCCTTTTCTAAACGCCAGAGTCCAAGGCTTGTATAAACTTGGCCGAGCATCAAAAGAAAACCCAAAAGCATTTCTCTTAAAAGCCTCAATTTTAACCGGCGCGTCATTGTTACTGTGGTCACTATACAAAGACGATGACAGATACAAAAAACTTGAGGATTGGGATAAGTGGACTTATTACCATTTCTGGTTAGAGAATGATCATTATAGGATACCAAAGCCGTTTGAAATTGGCGCCCTTTTTTCTTCCCTGCCGGAATCAGTCGCTAACGTCATGAATGACACCGAAGACGGGCAATTTGTTTGGGGCTGGTTTAAACACACAGCCTATAATGTATTCAATATCGACATGCCCCAGTTGTTCAAGCCCGTGGTCGAAGATCAATTCAACATTGATACATTCCAGGGAAGACCGATTGTTCCGGATAGCCTGGCAAAACTAAAGCCGTCAGAACAGTATACGCCGAGGACCAGTGATACTATGCGGGCATTAGGGCATGCTCTGAATATATCACCGATCAGGCTGGAGCATTTAATAAATGGATACTTCTCCACTATGGGAATGATGGTGTTGTTTGGCACTGATGCCATAACCCGGCATGCCATGGGATACCCGTCACGAATGGAAGGCAGTAGAAATCCTTTTATGCTGCATATCATTGATTCCAATGTCCCATGGTCCACGAAGCATGTCACCCGGTTTTATGATCTTTATGCAGAAATTGATTCTGCCAACCGCACCCTAAACAACTATCTGCGATCTGGGCAAAAAGAGGAGGCCAAGGCGTTTTTTCTTGAGAATAAAGATCTGATTCAGTTCGGACAAAAGAATAAAAAACTGATCTCTAAAATGAGGGCATCTCTAACAGAAATCAACCGCAGGCAAAAGCAGATCATGATGAACAAATCTTTATCCCCGAAAGAAAAACGTCAACGGATATACACATTGAACACTGCTAAATCAAATATTACCCAGGCGCTTTTCCGTAAAATTAGTACTGCAAGTCAAGC
>NZ_JBFXHE010000156.1:0-9449 GCF_050177295.1 Desulfobacter sp. | reverse complement strand
CTTAGCCGTACATTTTGGTACAAAATACCAGACCATCGGGTTTGATTTAAAACAGTCCATTGTGGACAATAGCCTGGCCCACAAAGATCCCACCGGCGAAGTTTCAAAAGAAGAATTTGAAAATGCCATATATTTTACCCCGACCACTGATCCACAGCTCATGTCTGATGCTGATATCATTGTGGTGGCGGTCCCAACGCCCATAGATAAAGCAAGGCGACCAGACCTTTATCCTGTGGAAAGTGCCTCAAGGACAGTGGGAAAGGTCATGAAAAAAGGGTGCGTTGTTGTCTTCGAATCCACAGTATATCCCGGTGTCACCGAAGACATCTGTGTGCCGATTTTGGAAAAAGAGTCCGGTATGACCTGGAAAAAAGATTTTCATGTTGGATACTCTCCGGAAAGAATCAATCCCGGGGATAAGGAACATACGCTTACTAAAATAGTGAAAGTGGTATCTGGTGACGATGAACAGACCCTTGAAACAGTAGCCACTCTCTATGAATCCATCGTGGAAGCGGGGGTACACCGGACCCGTACCATTAAGGAAGCAGAAGCCGCAAAAGTTATTGAGAATACCCAGCGCGATTTGAACATCGCACTGATGAATGAACTGGCCCTGATATTTGACCGGCTTGGCATTGATACAAAAAATGTGCTTGAAGCCGCAGGGTCGAAATGGAATTTCCTGAAGTTCTTCCCCGGCCTTGTGGGAGGCCATTGTATCGGAGTTGATCCCTACTATCTGACATTTAAAGCGGAAAGTGAAGGATACCACCCTGAAGTTATCCTGGCAGGCCGCAGGATCAACGATGGAATGGGTAAATTTGTCGTGGAAAAAGCTGTTAAAATGATGATCGCATCCTCCCAATCCGTCAAAGGCACCAAAGTCGGTATTCTTGGACTTACATTCAAAGAAAACTGCCCGGATTTGAGAAATACCCGCGTCATTGACATCGTAAGGGAGCTTGAATCTTACGGCTGTGAAGTTTTGGTTCATGATCCCATTGCTGATCCGGAGGAATCCGGCAAACATTATAATGTCGAGCTGAAACCCTGGGATGCGTTGACGGATTTAGGGGCATTAATTCTGGCTGTTCCCCATGCGTGGTATAGAACGTTGCCGTTGGCAGCGCTTACTGATAAATTAAATCCCATGGGCGGCCTTATAGATGTAAAAAGTATTCTGGATGTCCAAGATGTCAAAAAAGCCGGTGTTCCATTCTGGCGGTTGTAAGAGGCTGTTTGGTAATTAATGAATCGGCTCTAAGGAGAACCAATGATTAAAATTATGCTGATTGCAGGGGCCCGCCCTAATTTTATGAAGATTGCCCCCATTGCCCGGTCTTTTAATAAAACCAATGAAATTGAATATAAAATTTTGCATACAGGTCAGCATTATGACCAGAACATGAGCGATATCTTTTTTGAAGAGCTTGGTATCAGAAACCCGGATTATCATCTGGGTGCCGGCGGTGGGACTCATGCGCAGCAGACAGCTAAAATTATGGTGCAATTTGAATCCATATGTGAGAATGAGCGACCCGATTTAGTTGTGGTCGTCGGGGATGTGAATTCAACCCTGGCCTGCTCCATTGTTGCCAAGAAGATGCATATTAAAGTGGCTCATGTTGAAGCCGGTCTGCGCAGTTTTGATCTTACCATGCCTGAGGAAATCAATCGCATGGTCACAGATTCGATTTCCGATCTTTTTTTTGTCACTGAGGAACAGGGAATGGTCAATCTCAAGAAAGAGGGCAAACCTGATTCATCCATTCACTTTGTCGGGCATGTAATGATCGATAATTTGTATTATCAGCTCGCAAAACTGGGAAAAATGCCTCCGGAAACATTTAAAACAACTGAATATAAACAGCATCACACCAGGTATGGTGTAGTAACGCTTCACCGGCCTTCAAATGTCGATGATAAAAATACCCTGGAGGTGGTGATTGATTCCCTGTCCAGCATCTCCAGGACACTTCCTTTAATTTTCCCGATTCATCCAAGAACACGGAAAAACCTTGAAACGTTTGGTATCAAGCCGGCAGAGACCATCACCCTTACAGATCCGTTGTCCTATATGGAATTTCTAAATCTCTGGAAAGATTCCGTAGTTGCGCTGACGGATTCCGGCGGGCTTCAGGAAGAGACAACTGCCCTTGGAATTCCCTGCCTCACCTTAAGGGAAAATACGGAAAGACCTATCACTGTCACCCAGGGCACCAACGAACTGGTTGGCACCTCAAAAGAGAAATTGATGGTCAATTTTGAAAAAATCATGGCAGGGAACTGGAAAACCGGCAGAAAACCCGACTTGTGGGATGGCCAGGCCGCCGAAAGAATTACGGATACCATTCTGGCTTCCTGATGAGGTTTCATCTAACAATAAAGGCCGCGACAGTTTCAGATAAAGCGGCTTGGGATAGTTATGTTCTTTCCCATCCAAACGGTATTGCCTACCAACTTTTTGCATGGAAAGAATCCATTGAAAAAGCCTATAAATTCAAGGCCTGCTATCTTATGGCCCGGGACAACCGCCGGGTAAAAGGCGTCTTACCGCTGATAATTTTCAAACTACCTTTTTCCAAAAAAAAACTGATATCCCTTCCCTACTGCGATGCAGGAGGGCCTTTGGCAGATGATACTTTAATTGAAAGGGCATTATTTCAGAAATCATTAGAGATCGTCCAGTCCGCGAAGGTGTCCATAAGATCCAGCAGGCCATTTGCAGATATCCCTTCCGAAACGACGATAAATCAGCAAAAGGCAAGAATGCTTCTTAACCTCCCTGATGCTTCGGATTTGCTTCTTGCCGGATTAAAGGCAAAAGTTCGCAGCCAGGTAAAAAAGGCGTACAAAAACGGCCTGACATCAACCTTAGGATCCCTGAATCTGCTGCCTGATTTTTATTCCGTGTTCTCCGAAAATATGAGGGATCTGGGATCTCCGGTCCATAGCAGGAAATGGATACACGCCATTCTCAAATACTACGGAAACCGGGCTCATGTTGCCGTTGTTTACACCCCGTCCGGAGAGCCGGCCGCTGCAGGAATTATCCTGTGCCATCCCAGGATCGTATCCATCCCATGGGCATCTTCCCTACGCAGGTTCAACAAACTGAATCCCAACATGATGCTTTACTGGACGTTTTTAAAGTTTGCTGCAGACAATGGTTATCCGGCCTTTGATTTTGGAAGATCCACGCCTGACGAAGGTACTTTTCGTTTTAAAAGACAATGGGATGCCCGTCCGGAATATCTTCATTGGGCCGATTTTAAACAGGGTCGCCAACTGACCTTTTCCGGGTCTTCTGTTTCAGGAAATAGAAGACTTGCTGAATCTTTTATTATGCACCTGCCCGTCGGTGCCGCGACAGCTCTCGGAACAGCGGCCAGAAAATACATCCCGCTATGAAGATTCTTTATCTGGCCCATAGGGTTCCCTACCCTCCGAACAAAGGAGACAAGATCCGGACATTTAACGAAATCAGGTGCCTGGGCCAGAACCATGAAATTGATTTGCTTGCACTGGCAGATGATCCCAACGATCTATCCCATAAAAAAAAACTGGAAACCTATTGCAACAGGGTTAAGCTATTTGGTCTGAATATCTGGAAATCCAGGATAAATAGCCTGGCCGGCCTGGCAATCCCGTTCAGGCCGTTGTCGGTCTCGTATTTTTATAACAAAAAGCTTCAAATCTGCCTGAATCAATGGATGAGCGAGAAGACTTACGATGCGGTTCTCTGCTTTTCATCCCCCATGGCCGAATATCTGTTTCGTTGTCCTGCGCTTAAAGAAACGCTTACCCCACGCAAACCTCTCTCAAACAGCTCACAACAGGTCCTTATCATGGATTTCTGTGATGTGGATTCCCAGAAATGGAATCAATATGCTGCAAACAGCCGTTTTCCAATGAGCTTGATCTACGAGATTGAAGGCCGACGTCTTTTAGAATACGAGAAAATAATCAATCATTTATTCCATCATTCCGTCTTTGTTTCAACCCATGAAGTTGAGGTATTCATCAACTTGAATAAACAAGCCCAAAAGCTGACAGCTGTTCCCAATGGGGTGGATCATGATTATTTCTCTCCGGATGCGCGGTTTGAGCCTGTTCCACTCAGGGAAAAAGAGGGGCAGAAGGTTTTGGTTTTTACCGGGGCCATGGATTATTACGCAAACGTGGAAGGCGTTTCCTGGTTTTGCCGGAAAGTGTTCCCCAGAATCAGATCAGAACATCCGGATCTTCTGTTTTATATCGTGGGCAGCAATCCAGGGCCGGAAGTCAAAGCCCTGGGGGATCGGCAAGGGGTCCGGGTAACCGGGTTTGTCGACGACATCCGGCCCTATTACCGGGGGGCAGATGTCTGCGTCATCCCTTTGCGTATTGCTGCCGGTGTCCAGAATAAGGTTTTGGAAGCCATGGCCATGGCCCGCCCTGTTGTCACCACAGGAAAAGCGTTTGAGGGAATCAAGGGAAAACCTGACGTACATGTCCTGATCGAAGATGATCCAAAACACTTTGCCGATAAAGTTGTTCAATTGCTGAACAGCGAAGAAAAAGGAAAGGTTTTAGCCGGCAATGCTCGGGATTTTATTCTTGAGAATTATAACTGGCAGACTAATATAAGGGCACTGGAACGTTTACTTCCATTGCAACCTGCGGCCAATTGATCAAAGGACTACGATTCCCATGCTAACTGGAAAAACCATTCTTTGCTTTGCTTCTGGATACGATGCCCCGCCGACCAGCAAACACCATGTCATGCACCTGATGGCCGAACAAAATATTGTACTTTGGATAAATTACCATGCCTCCAGGACGCCTACAACCAGCTCTTCCGACCTTCTGTATATGGTAAAAAAGCTGATAGAGATCGCCAAAGGCATGAAAAACCCCAGGAAAAACATTTTTGTTTTAACCCCGCTGGTTATCCCTTTGCCCAGTTCCCGTTTTGCGAGAAAACTTAACCGATTTTTACTTATTTTTCAGATCAGACAGGCCCTTAAAAAAATCCGGAAAGGAGCGGTTCAGATCTGGTCCTTTACCCCTGACATTGCTTATGCTCTGGATCAGTTCGATGAAGAAAAAGTGATTTATTATTGTGTGGACGACCATGCCGCCTTTTCCGGATACGATAGGGTTCAGGTCTTAAAAGATGAAGAAGAACTTTGCAGAAAATCAGACCTCGTTATCACCACCGCCATGGTGTTGCAGGAAAAGAAAAAAGGCTGGAATCCCAACACCATCCTTGTTACCCACGGCGTGGATTTCCACCATTTCAACCGTGCGGTAACGGAAAACCTACCCTGCCCGCAGGAACTGCAAAAGATCCCCCACCCCCGGTTGGGATTCTTTGGCCTGATCCGCGACTGGGTGGATGTTGATCTACTTTGGCAGATAGCAAAAAAAAGACCGGAGTGGCACTTCGTACTGATCGGAGATGCTGACTCCAGTATAGATATAGGCAGATACAAAGAAACCACCAACATGTATTTCCTCGGACGGAAACCATATCAGGACCTGCCGTCCTTCTGTGGCCACCTGGACCTCGGGCTGATTCCTTTCAAGATCAATGAATTAACCCATGCTGTGAATCCCATCAAGCTGCGCGAGTACCTGTCGGCAGGCTTGCCGGTGGTTTCAACCCCCATGCCGGAGGTTAAAAAATACGATCATTTGGTTAAACTTGCAGACACCCCCCAAGCAATGGAACAGGCCATCTCAGATATTCTAAATTCCGGAAATTCTGATAAAGAACGCGATGCCCGTATATCCGCCATGTCAAAAGAAACATGGCAGGCAAAGCTGGATTTAATTAATCAGGCTCTTTAAAGCAGTATGGAGAGCTTTAAATAAATGACCTATGCTGCAGGCAATAAAGTCAAAGCACGGATTAAGCAGGGAGAGAATCAGTTTATAGAATTTAAAGAACAAAAAGTTCATCCGGATTCCATTGCCAAAGAAATGGCTGCTTTTGCTAACGCCCAGGGCGGAACGATTCTAATCGGTGTCAATGACCAGGCAGGAATATGTGGTGTGGACGATCCAAAAAACTGGGAAGAATGGGTAGCCAATATGTCCAGGCAGAATATTATTCCCGCTATCCAGGCCGCTTGCTTCATTGTTGAGATTGACGGCAAAAAGATCGTTGTCATAGATATCCCCAAAGGGAGCGATAAACCTTACCAGACAAATAAAAATTTATATCATATCCGGATCGGGTCTACCAGCCGGGTAGCCTCACAGGCTGAATTAATGCGCATGTTTCAGCATGCAGGGATATTTCATTATGACTTGACAGGGATTGAAAACACCTCTTTAAAGCATTTAAATATGACTGCCATTTCGTCGTATTTTCAAAGAGATGATATTGATATTGATGATGAAAAGGATGTGACGTCATTATTAATCAATACTGACGTACTCACAGACAAAAAAAATGTCACGGTTGCAGGACTTCTGCTTTTTGGTACGTATCCCCAGAAGTTCTTAAAGAATTCGAGCATCAGTTATGCGCATTTTGCCGGAATAGGATTAAATGACGAATTAATTGATCGCCAGGTCATTGAAGGGAATCTGCCTTTCCAGATTGATACGGCTCTGTCTGTCCTTAAACACAATATCATGGAAGCATCGAAAATAGAAAAAGCAAAGCGGGTGATTCAATCAACGCGATACCCGGATAAAGTATTCAGGGAACTTCTGGTAAATGCCTGTGTCCATCGAAATTATTCAATCCATGGTTCCAGAATCAGAATTTTACACTTTGATGACCGGATTGAGTTTATCAGCCCCGGCCGCCTGCCCAATACGGTTACCATTGAAAAACTGAAAAGCGGGGTAAGCTATGCCGTTAACCCCGTAATTGTAAAATTTATGGAGAATTTAAGGTACATCGATAAACTTGGCAGAGCAATCCCCATGGTTTGCCATGAAGCCAGGCGGCTTGGGTTTGAACCGGTTTTCCAGGAAGCCGGCGAAGAGTTTCAGGCCATTCTTCCATTGTAAAACGTATAAACTTTGTGCCTTTGTGCCTTTGTGAGATCAGAATGAAAATAGAAGAAATCCTGAAACAGGCATCAAAAATAATCAGCAGTGAAATAGAGGGCAACTATCAATTGTTTCTATTCGGGTCCCGCGCAAGAGGAATCCACGATGAAAAATCCGATATCGATATCGGGATACTTACTGATTCACAGATTTCAGGAAAAAAATGGCTGAGCATCCAGGAGAAATTAGAGCAAATCCCTACACTATTAAAAATAGATCTTGTCGATTTCAATTCAGTGGATGAAGCGTTTAAAAAGGTCGCTTTAAAACACACAAAGGAAATCCAAGTATGAAATCAGGCAAATTGGAAAAAAGTCTGATAAATTTGAGAAAGGCGACCGATCGTTTCGCAGAAGCGCTGCAGGAACCGGAATCGTCCATTGTTATGGATGCCACGATCCAGCGGTTTGAATTTACATATGAATTGATGTGGAAAACACTGAAAATCTTCTTAGAGGATATCCATGGAATCCGAGCCGTATCCCCGAGACTCGTTTTCAAGGAAGCATATGCCCTTTCGATTATCGAACACGAGGATATTTTTTTAGAAATGATTCAATCCAGAAACTTACTGTCACACACCTATAATGAAGAACAGGCAGAACAGATTTATAAAAAATGTCCTTTATATTTATCAGCGATAAAAAATTTGTATCAGCGGATATCGGTGTACTGAACCATAAAAACGCAACCTGATCCTAACTTTTTTGATGCAGCATATCCATCACATTAACCACATACTTGATGCCGGTGAGTCCGAGACTATTGAATTCAAAACGACCTTTGGCCGGGAAACCATCGAAACACTGGTTGCTTTTGCCAATACAAACGGCGGCACCGTGCTTGTTGGCGTAAAAGATCATGCAACGGTATGCGGTGTTGACATCGGCAAAGAAACACTCAATCAATGGCTGGGACAGATAAAATCAGCCACAAGCCCCTCAATCATTCCGGATATTGCCACTCATTCCATATCCGGAATGACGCTCGTTTTGATCCATATGAGTGAGTATCCGGTTAAACCCGTAAGTACACGCGGAAAATATTTCAAGCGAGTTGCAAGCTCCAACCAACAACTTACTTTAAAGGAAATAAACGAATTGTATATGCAGTCCCTGCAAGTCTCATGGGACGCACATGCCGCTGAAAGCATCTCCCTGGATGAACTGGATATCCCTAAGATCGAAAAATTTATTGAGACGGTTAATACCTCTGGCCGTTTCAGCCTGGATCTGGATCCTCTTCAAGCCCTGCAAAAATTAAAACTGATTACAGGTGATGCACCGACCTGGGCTGCATTACTTCTCTTTTCAGGACAACCACTGCGCCATCATATCCATATTGGCCGGTTTAAAACTCCTGTCACCATCATCGACGATCGGCAGATTACTGATACGCTTTTCGAGGCCGTCGAGCAGGCCATGAAATTCATTGTATCCCATATTAAAGTGTCTTTTGAATTTGACGGCGCACTGCAGCGAAAAGAACGGTTTGCATATCCCCTGCCGGCACTGCGGGAGGCGTTGCTCAATGCTGTTGTACACCGGGATTACAGAAATTCTTCTGACATCCAGATCAAAATTTTTGATGATAAACTCACCATTTTCAACCCTGGGACTCTTTACGGCGGCCTGACCATAGAAGACCTTTTAACAGACACTTATCCTTCACAACTGCGCAACAAGCTGACAGCCGAAGCCTTTTACCTGACCCGGAATATCGAAAAATACGGCAGCGGCATGCTCCGTATTCGCAAAGAGCTTCAAGCCTACCCGGAACTGTCCTTTGAAATTGAAGAGGCGGGTGGAGGAATACGTGTTACATTTTCATTGCGTGAGGGAGTAAGTGAGGGAGTAAATTCTCTTTACCGATGTATCCAGCAGAATCCCGGCTTAAGACTTCCAGAATATTCAACCATGCTGAATATTCCGTTAAAAACACTTGAACGCTGGGTAAAAAAACTTCGGCAAGAACAAAAAATTATATTTAAGGGTTCGCCTAAGCAGGGCGGCTACTATAATACATAGCGACTTGGCTCCTTGACGCGATACCAAAATAAAACTGGAAAGTGATGAAGGACTATTTTCAATACCAGGGGAATACCCATATCACGGGATCAAGAGATGCGACCAGGGAGTCTTTTCAGAATCAGCTGATTACAGATGGTGAAAACTGGATGGGTATGATCACAACACCGGACAGGGCGGGATACACACTGGTTCTGATTTATACTAAATTTATCTAAATTTAGCCTCGCACAAAGACACAAAGCCGCAAAGAAAAAATTACCCTTTGTGCCTTAGTGCCTTTGTGTGAGACAAACAAATGACAGAAAACGAAATAGCAAAATTAATCGTAGACGCATCAATACAAGTCCATAAAGAGACAGG
>NZ_JBFXHE010000155.1:0-9458 GCF_050177295.1 Desulfobacter sp. | reverse complement strand
AATTTCAAAACCAACGCTGTATCAGATTATGTCCAGCCTGTTTTTTCCCCAATGCCCCAACACCTATTTTTTGAAACACGCCCTGCAATGGCACGCGATGGTTCATGCACTGTTTGGCGCCTATGTCATACGCAAGGGGACGATAAAGATGGCCGGCACCTCACATCCTGTACCTGATTCTTCCGCAGGATTGATTTATCCTTTCAGCAAACCCTGCTTTTTGCCGTTTTTTTCAGGCCGGCTTAAATACCGGCATCCCTGTTCCGGGGCTTTTTATTCCACAGATCTTCTGACCTTGATCCGGGAGACGGTGAATGCCACACTTGCGGCCCTTGATACCATTGACCGGGCAATGGAGAAATGCAAAGAAAACGAAAAAAGAAGCCCGCTTGAATCACGGGTCCTGGCGGACACGAAACTGCCGGACATCCGCCCGGACCTGCCGGTAAATACATTTGGCACATGGTATGGGCAGCATAACATCAAACCGCTGTTATACCAGGCTGTTACACTACCATTTTAACTACAGGGAAATAACCATATGCGCAGCCCCCGGACAGACAAAAAACAGATATTGGGGTGGGTGATGTACGATTTTGCCAACTCTGCCTACACCACGTTGATTGTAACCTTTATTTATTCCATTTATTTTGTTTCAGCCATTGCGCCGGATAAAATCTACGGTACAGCGCTGTGGTCCAGAGGCGTCACGCTGACGGCACTTCTGACGGCTTTTTTATCTCCTGTTCTTGGGGCCCTGGCTGACCATGGCAATGCGCAAAAAACATTTTTGTTTATTTCCACAGTGATTGGTGCGGCAGGCTCAGCTATGCTTTGGTTTGTCAAGCCGGGCCAGGTTTATCAGGCGTTGATCTGGTTTGTCCTGTCCAACCTGGCTTTTGAAATCGGTATGGTATTTTACAACGCATTTTTGCCGGACATTTCCAGTGAAAAAAACATTGGGAGAATTTCGGGCATCGGCTGGGGTGTGGGGTATATTGGCGGGCTTTTAGCCATGTTTGTCGCCATGGCCGGTTTTATCAATCCGGAAATTCCCTGGTTCGGCCTGTCCCGGGAATCCGGGGCCAACATCAGGGCTACCTGCATCCTGGTGGCTCTGTGGTACGGACTTTTTTCCATTCCTTTGTTTATTCTTGTGAAATCCAAATCCTGCAACCAAATAAAAAATAACGGCAAGGCCGCCATTGTCCGGGCCGCCTTTGCCGATCTTAAAGACACGTTTAAAGATATCCGGTCTTACCGGGAAATCGTCAAACTGCTCATTGCAAGAATGATTTACAACGATGGCCTTGTAACCATTTTTGCCTTTGGAGGAATTTATGCAGCCGGCACCTTTGGTTTCTCCTTTAAGGAAATCATGATTTTCGGCATCGTGCTCAACGTGGCAGCGGGCGCAGGCGCTTTAATCATGGGCATATTTGACGACAAGCTGGGGGGCAAAACCACCATCCAGATATCCAATATCATTTTAACCCTGGCCGTGGTGCTGGCAGTTTGTGCACCCGGCAAAGCCATGTTCTGGACCGCAGGCGTACTTGTGGGATTTTTTGCAGGTCCCAACCAAAGTGCCAGCCGTTCCCTGCTCGGCCGCTTTGTTCCCCGGGAAAAAGAGAATCAATTCTTTGGTTTTTTCGCCTTTTCAGGTAAATTGACGGCGTTTTTCGGGCCGCTGTTCCTGGGAATTCTAACCCAGATATTCAATTCCCAGCGTGCCGGGGTTGCTGTTTTGGCCGTATTCTTCGGTATTGGATCTTTGATTCTATCAAAGATAGACGAAAAGGCAGGAACAGCTGCTGCAAAAAAATATCAATAAAGCCCAAAGGAGTCTGGCAGTGACCAGACAGGGGGGCCGGTGTTTGAACATACTTTTCGGGGAGCAGCCCTTGATTTTACTGCCGGGCACAGATAAAAATGCAGGGAACGCAAAAAATCGCGCTCTTGATTCAATCGGTATACTATTGAAAGAAAAAAAATGATACGTACAACATTGTTCCCAGGCCGTTACGTTCAAGGTGCGGATGCCATTAAAAGATTGGGCGCAGAGTTATCTCGATTCGGGCAAAAGGGTTTTGCCATATGCACTCCTTTTTTCTTTGAAAAGTGGTTACCCCTCCTCCAAAATGATATTCAAAAATTTATCCGGATCAAGGCTGAAAAATTTAATAGAGAGTGTTCGGATGAAGAGATAGACAGACTGTCTTCTATTGCTGAAAAGCAGGAGGTAGAAGTAATCGTCGGAATTGGCGGGGGAAAAACATTAGATACGGCAAAAGCGGTTGCTTATAAATTAAAACTCCCAGTTGCTGTGGTGCCAACCATTGCCTCCACGGATGCGCCATGCAGTGCGCTTTCAGTGATCTACACGCAAACAGGAGCATTTAAGCGGTATTTGATGCTTCCTAAAAATCCCGATCTTGTTTTGGTGGACACAAAGATAATTGCACAGGCGCCTGTCCGATTTACCGTCTCAGGAATGGGCGACGCCCTCGCCACATGGTTTGAAGCTGAATCGTGTAAAACGAAATATGCGAAAAATATGGCGGGAGACCTATGTTCTATTACCGCTGTTGCATTGGCGGAACTTTGCTACAAAACGCTTGTTGAATACGGACATCTTGCCACATTGGCCTGTGAAAACCATGCAATAACGCCGGCGCTGGAACATATTGTGGAAGCAAACACATTGTTAAGCGGTTTAGGGTTCGAGAGCGGCGGGCTTGCGGCTGCACATGCCATTCATAATGGTTTGACCGTGCTGGAACAAACACAATATCATTTCCACGGTGAAAAGGTTGCCATTGGAACGTTGACTTCACTTTTTCTTACGGATAAACCAATGGATCTGATTAATGAAGTATTTTCCTTTTGTGAAACCGTTGGGCTACCGACAACGCTTGGGGACATCGGTCTATCGGATATTTCAGACGCAGACCTGATGAAGGTAGCACAATCGGCGTGTCAGGAAGGCGAAACCATTCACAATGAACCCATACCCGTTACTCCGGAGATGGTGTTTTCTGCGCTTAAATTAACAGATGCTTTTGGAAATAAAAGAAAAGACAGGGGAGACCGTCTGATAACCGGAATACGTAAAGGATAATACATCTGAAAAAGGAATATTAATTCACAATTACAAGATATGCCCCGGTGGCCGCCATAAAAATGGCGGCCAGCCGCTGGGCCGTCATTTTTTCCTTAAGCCATACCGTGGCCAGAATAAAAAGAAAAATGGTGGACATCTGGTTTAACACCCCGGCTCGAGATGCGGTGGTGTATTTCATCCCCGCCACCCAGAGTACCAGAGCAATGTAGTTTCCGCTTACTGTTGCCGGAAAGGCATTGAGCCAGGCTTTTGAAAATTTGAGCTCTCGGGCAAACCGCATTCGTTCCGGGTGGCACAGCACAATGGGCACAAGGCCGAGTGTCCCTGCCGTCACCCTGACAAAGGTGGCCCAGAATACATCGGCCTGGTCCAGTACATCCTTGGCAATCACAATGCCCAGCGCCATGAACATCATGGCAAGGACACCTGCGCAAAGCCCCCACAGCGTTTGGCCGTTGCCTATGGTTCCGGGTTTTAAATCCTTAACGGCCCCCACCAGTATGGCACAAAGGACCAAACCACTGCCGATGATCCCCAAAACACCCATGCGTTCTCCTAAAAGAATATAGGAAAATCCGAGAACACCAGGCAGATACAGGCATTCCACGACCGCCACCATGCCGGCATCCAGGCGGTTCAGAGCGGAAAAATAAAATATGTCGGCCAGGGTGATGCCGGATAATCCGGACAGGACAAGAATCCACCATACCCGCGGTGGCACATCGGGGAAAAAAGGGATGCCCATCACGCGCATGGTCAAACCGACCAGGACCATGGCCACAACACTTTTATAAATATTCAGGGCAATGGGCGAGAAGCTCTCCCCTGCTTTTTTAAACAGGATAACGGCAAAGGCCCAGAAAAATGCGCATCCCAGAGCAAAGGCAGAACCCATAATTTCCTTTCCGGTTTACATAGATGGCAATCCCCTGCCACACCAACTATTTTTCAAGCATCCTATCACGTCCGGCAGGCTTGTCAATATACGGGTCAAACACTGATTGCCGAAAATTTTGCTTCCATGGCCTTCCCTAGCCATGTTACAAATTGAAAGCATATGTTCAAAAGGCAGCCGGCGATTTTGCCGGTGCTATGGCCGATCTTTTCAACGGCGAAAAATTATCATTCTTAAACACAGGAGACGATTTAACATGGGAACCATAATGGATATTGTCAGCGGCAGAGACCCTTATGAAAAAGAATTTCACCAGGCCGTTCACGAGGTGGTGGAATCCGTAAAACCGGTGCTTGATAAAAATCCTGAATACCGGCATGCAGGCATCATGGCGCGCATCGTGGAACCGGACCGTGTGATCCAGTTCCGGGTGCCCTGGGTGGATGACCAGGGCCGGGTGCAGGTGAACAGGGGGTTCCGCATTCAGATGAACTCGGCCATCGGTCCTTACAAGGGCGGTCTGCGATTTCATCCTTCCGTGAACCTTTCCATTTTGAAGTTCCTTGCCTTTGAGCAGGTATTTAAAAATGCGTTGACCACGCTTCCCATGGGGGGCGGCAAAGGCGGGTCCGACTTTGATCCCAAGGGAAAATCCGATTTTGAGGTGATGCGGTTCTGCCAGAGCTTCATGACGGAACTGTTCCGCCACATCGGCCATGACACGGATGTCCCGGCAGGGGATATCGGCGTGGGGGGCCGGGAGATCGGTTATCTTTTCGGCATGTATAAAAAATTGAAAAATGAGTTCACAGGGGTGCTTACCGGCAAGGCCCTGAACTGGGGCGGCTCGCTGATCCGGCCCGAGGCCACAGGCTACGGCGTTGTTTTTTTTGCAGACGAGATGCTGGGCACCCGCAATGACTGTCTGAAGGATAAAATCTGCCTGGTGTCAGGTTCGGGCAATGTGGCCCAGTATACCACGGAAAAGATCAACCAGTTGGGCGGAAAAGTGATGACCCTGTCTGATTCCTCGGGCTATATCTATGACGAGGAAGGCATTGATGAAACCCGCCTGCAGTGGGTCATGTACCTTAAAAATGTTAAGCGCTCCCGGATCAAAGACTACGTGGAAAAATATCCCAAGGCCCAGTACACCGCCGTTGACGCCAGTCAGGACCACAATCCGCTGTGGAATCATAAAGCGGATTGCGCGTTTCCTTCCGCGACCCAGAACGAAATCAATGCAAAGGATGCCCAGAACCTGGTGAACAACGGGGTGTATCTTGTGTGCGAAGGGGCCAATATGCCGTCAACTCCCGACGCCATTGATATTTTTCTGGATCACAAGCTGCTCTATACGCCGGGCAAGGCATCCAATGCCGGGGGCGTGGCTGTATCCGGCCTTGAGATGTCCCAGAACGCCATGCGCATTAAATGGTCCAGGGATGAGGTTGAAGCCAAGCTCAAAGGCATTATGCAAAGCATCCACCACGCCTGCCTGGATGCGGCCGAAGAGTACGGGACCCCTGGCAATTACGTGAACGGCGCCAATATCGCAGGGTTTGTCAAGGTGGCGGACGCCATGATGGATCAGGGTATTCTCTGAATACGGTTTAATGATAGAGGGGGTGTAATGATGTTCAATAATTGTTTTGAACTTCTTTGAATTTTTATCATCCTCTTTTTAGGCATGAAACCATGCCCCAGGATATAGCGGCCTAGGCCAAGTCCTTTTGTTGTTTTATCCGACATTTTATCGCGGTCATCTCTGCATGGTTTGCTTCATGAGCCGGAAAAAAGACAGTGAACATTGTACCCCGGTTCAACCGGCTATGGACATCTATAAAATTAAAAAATAATACAAATTAAAAGGACTTTTTGGAGGATATGGACTTGATTCTCATGCTCACCTGTTTCCACCGCTCCTTTTCCACACGATCCGCGCTCTTGTTTTTCCGGGAGGAAATATATTCCAGTTCCCGTTTCATCTTGCGGTAGTTCTCCAACCTGGCTTCGGTCAGTTCTTCGTCCTGGACGGCTGCAAGAACCCTGCACCCGGGCTCGTGGGTGTGGGTGCAGTCTGAAAAACGGCATTGGCCCCCCAGCGCTTCTATTTCCGGAAAGGTAAATTCAACACCCTGGTCAATATCCCAGAAACTGATTTCACGGATACCGGGATTGTCAATGATCATTCCGCCCTGGGGCATTAGGATCAGATCCCGGGACGTGGTGGTGTGCGTCCCCTTTCCCACATGGGCACTTACCTCGCCGGTTGCCTGGACGGTTTTACCGCACAATCGGTTGATCAGAGTGGATTTGCCTGTGCCTGAAGATCCCACCATGACACAGGTCCGGCCATGCCCCAGATAGGGCGTCAGGTCGGACAGCCCCGAATTATCCAAAGCAGATACCAGATGTACGGGAACGCCGAATGCAATGGTTTCCACTTGGTTCATAAAATGTTCGGGGGCCTGGTGAAGGTCCGCTTTTGTCAGGATGATTACCGGATTCAGCCCGCAGTTATAGACCAGGGTCAGGTAGCGCTCAATGCGGCGCAGATTAAAATCCCGGTCAAGTCCGGTAACGATAAATACGCTGTCAAGATTGGCCGCGATGATCTGCTCCCGGCACTCGCCTGATTTTCGGCTGCGCATGCCTGAAGCGCCCCGGGTCAGGGTGTTTTTTCGCGACAAGATCCGGGCTATAACTGTTTGCCTGGCCATAACCCAGTCTCCGACAACCGGATATGTGCTGCCGCACTCATATTGAAGTTTTCCTGATAGGGTTGTTGTCCGCTCCTCTTTTCCGTCATTGATAAAAAAACTGTTTCTCCTGACCCCGGTCACCCGGGCCGGGATAAGAGAATTATTGTCAAGATTTTTCAGCTGCGACTGGAAACAGGATGTCCAACCCAAAGGGGAAAGATGTTTAAAATTATTGTCTTTCATACGGTAACTGTACTCCTCTTTATGACATGCATCAATCCGGCGTTCCGGCGCCAACTATTTACGAATGGCTCTTTCAATCAGGATCTGCAGGTTGCGCTTGGACGCCTCAAGTGTCTGCCACAGGTCCTGGCAGTTGGCCTCGGACTGAATTCTTCTGACGCATCTTGCATAATCGGTGTGCCACTGCCGGTGGGCGTCTTCTATTTCGGCATGTCCTCCGATCTTGCGTATATTGGCATGCAAATGGCAGGATTCAGCGGTTTGCAGGCGGTTAACATCTATCAGGTCGGGAATCGTGTGCAGGGCATTACGTATGGAAAAAAGCCGGCCAATATGACCTGAATACCAGCCGTAAAGGGTCCGGGGACTCTTCGGCTCAGGCGTACACGGGTTATCCCGGGCCAGCCAGACTGCGAGGTCTTCAGCGGGCATCGGCTTTGCATAGGCATATCCCTGGAAAAAAATCTGCCCCTTGCTCATATGGAACAAGGTCTCTGCAATATTTATATTTTCAACACCTTCGGCAATACATTCAAGCCCGCGGTTATGCGTCAGAAACCGCAGGGAGAGAATCAGATCAATATTTTCAAAGCTGCGGGGTAAGGAACGCACAAAGCTCTGGTCTATCTTGATCCCGGAGACCGGCAGGTTCACCAGACGCAACAGGGAGGATTCGCCGGCACCCACATCATCAAGGAAAATGCTGTAACCTGCCTCACGCAGGGAGAATAACTGCTTCATCACCCCGGGATCATCATGGAGTGAAGATTCAAGGATCTCAAGGCATATCCGTTGGGGATCCGCGCCCGCCTGCACAAGATACCCCGGCAGTTTCCCAAGCCACTCTTTATCCAGCAGGGCCTCGGGCGGCAGATTAATACTGCACATCAACGGCGTCTTGCTGACCCTGGGCAATTTTTCGAGCACCTGCGCCAACCCGATCTCAAACAGGTCCCGCAGATGACTTGTGCCAAAGGAGGGCAGAAACAGTCCAGGGGAAATAATCCGCTCCCCGTCCACCAGCCGGGCCAGGGCCTCGACTTTCACCGTACATCCGGTGCCAGGATCAATAATTGGCTGGTAATACATATTCACACGCCGGCGTGCCAGAAGCTGTCGGTAAGTCAGTCCGTCGGACAGGCGGCTTTGCCGCTTGACCCGGGAGCGTTCAATCATGTCAAAATGGCCGCCAATCACGTCTGCCAGGTGATTCCAGTAATACCTCATGGATTTGTCGGAAAAATATCCGGGGAATTTTCCGCACACAAGCAGATATGCCTTGGGTGCATATTTCAGGTCGTGGAGCATGAAAAAACCAAAAGAACGGATCCCTTTGGTCACACAGGCTTCTTTGAGGCTGTCAAATGATTCGGAACAGTCATATACATGATTTTTCACAAAAGACTGTTCGTTGAACCAGGCTTGTTCTATTTTTCGGATTTTAACTGTGGGATATCCGGTGTCACTGCCATGTTCCGGCCCAAAAGGGACATGTCCCATGGAGAGCATATGGCGGTAAGTGCCGTTTTTCACGCTGCCGAAGGCCACGCCGGAAAGGCTTTTTTCAAACGAATTCATGAGCAGGTCCAACACGGAACCCATTAAATCCAGGGTGGTTTCCGGGTCTTTTAGACGGCTGACCTGGTTATATACGTCAAGGCGGGTGTGCTGGACTGCAACATAGGCCCCTATCTGTGTGATCAAATCAAATTGCAGGCGCCGGGAAATAAGACGTTTAAGCGCATCCTCATCGGCTGTCCCCGATGTCAGCAGGCCTGCAATATCCCCATAAAGGATGGAAGATTCTGTGAGCAGATCTGTGTAGACCCCCACAAAACAGTGCATGTAACCGATCTTCAAAGCCATCCGGCGGTGTTCATCCATGGTGATACCCGGGGATACGATCATGGTCAGGTAACCGGCCTGGGCTTTTTTCAGCCGGTCGAACTCCCGGCCGGAGACATTTCCCAGAATTCTTTCTGCAGCAGGAATCTTTAACAATGTATGATAAAAATTATCCACTGCCCCGGCAATCTGCGCCCTGGCCGGTCCAAGGGCGGAAAGCATTTTATCCGCCCCTGGACCATAAGCGGACTCAAGCCATATTGGTTTTCTGTTGTTCTCTTTATCCATCACATCACCTTGTTTCAGGCTTGTGCAGCGTTATCGTATCAGGTCTCTGTATCCTTTTTCTTGAGCTTTCCGGCCAGGATATGGCGTTTGGCAGCATTAAGTTCCACCTTGCGGATGCGGATGGATAAGGGGGTTACCTCAACCATTTCATCATCCCTGATAAAATGGATGGCCTGTTCAAGGGTCATGGGTTTAATCGGAGAGCAGATCGTGGCATCGTCTTTGCCCGAGGCCCGCATGTTGGTCAGCTTTTTTTCCTTGCAGGCATTGACGTCAATATCAGAATGGCGGTTGTGTTCGCCAATGACCATGCCCTCGTATACCGGCGTTCCGGGTGTGATAAGCAGCCTTCCCCGGG
>NZ_JBFXHE010000154.1:0-9465 GCF_050177295.1 Desulfobacter sp. | reverse complement strand
CATCCGTTTTTAAGGGTATTGACTCTAAAGAAGCAGGCAGATCGACAACAGGATCACCGGGAGGTATTTTGAGAGGCTCATGGGCTTTAAGCAGTTCATCATATCTGTTTCGAAGCCTGACATACCGATCTGCCAGGTTCAGATTGGCCAGCAGCAGTTTGACATATGCATTGGGCTTATTCTGTCCGTCAAAGGTCTTGTCCGCTTTCTCCATTTCAGCGATCATCACCGTTGCAATACGTTCGGCATCACCCTGCCCAATCTCCCCACCAATCTTAAATTGATACTCTCCGCATTCGGTTCTCAAACACAAAAGATTGTTATCTAAGCTATAATTCTTATTTTCCACGCTAAATAATACTTTCCTGGAATAAGTACTTATGAACAACGGCCGACACGGTCATAATCGGTCAGCCCACATCAAATCCGTTAAAAATCCAAACCGTTGCCGTTAATCTTTCATTAAAAGATACCGAGCACAGCCGCATATTTTATATCATAACCTATGCCGGGATTCCAGGCAGTTGAAATATTTCCGTTTTCGCTTTGACACAAATGCCCGCCGTGGCGGGATTTAAGTTTTCCCATATCAATTATGTGTAAGGGAGGATAAGGAATCGGAAAAAAAGCTATTGCCGGTTTCCTGCCATTAACCCGCGGTTGGGAGGTAAACACCTGTTCCTTTAGGCAAATCCTTGAAATCCGGAATCCTGTTGCCCTGGACCGGACCCCGGCCCGGAATATGGTAAACGGTTCCGGGATCTTTAAACTTTGCACCGGCTATCCCATAGGCCGTTTTATCTTTTGTTATGATAAAAGGGCCTTTATACCCCACCACCAGACGGGTACCTGACGGCAGGTCATCCCAGTCCGAAATTGCACATCCCCTCAAAATCCGATCCGAGGGAAGAAAATAAATGGTGGAGGCAGCATGGTAAGCCTCTCCAGCATGGCACCTGGCGGTCATCCGTCCGGAAATGATTTTTATGATGTCTTTAGCCTCTTGCCGAACTTGTGCCGTCTGCTGGTTGAGCAATACCTTTGTGCCCACGGGCAAACGGTCCCAGCCCAAACTTGAGGCAACCCTGTCACCCGCCAGGGTGTTTCCGCCAGGCAGCACATAGACCGTGCTGGAGGCATTATAATCGTCACCGGCAATGGCCCAGGCAGGATTTCGTTTAGAAATGACATCGGATTTCAAGACTTGAAACGCCGTATTGCCTGTATAAGCAACAGCACCGGAAGCCGAATAAAACACCTGAGCCAGCATGGGATCCGGTGTAAGGCGACCAGCCCTGACATCAGGATCAAAAGGCCAGGTTGGCCCGAGTCCTGCCCGGGTTCTGTCAAAATTTTTCGCACATTGTTTACGCCCTCTGTGATTGTTGGAAAACCATGGATTGGGTTTGCCGTATGCAATCTGACTGTGGGTCAGAATATCTTTATCCTGAAGTCCATAGGCCCGTTTAAGCATCAACAGCAGCATCTCCGCAGACGTGTATTGACTGGTGGTCAAGGGGGCATCGTGGTAGCCGACAAATTCGATGCCCACGGAGATATCGCTGACATCAGACCTCCCGTCCCACATGGACAGGCCGGCATGGTCAGCCCGGTATTTTTTATCCAGAATCCGGTAAACCGTCCCGTTCCTGGCAATAACATAATTGGCATGCCCGCCGGGTGTGGTCCGGCCGTTTTCAAACCGCTTGCCTCTGGAAACCACTCTTAAAGTACTTTCCAGTTCCAGCTCGGAAGTATGCACGATGATCAGCCGGGTCCTGGTGCGTACCTTTTTTTTAAAGCTCGGATTGATCCGTGAACCGTAATCTATAATGCGGCTCTGGAAACGGACAAGGTCTGGATCAGGATAGGAGGCTTGTCCAACCTGACACGAGGGCATTGTCAACAGTATTATAACCAACAGCAGGACAATAACCGGTACCAGGGCAGAACCCTTTGAAAAATAAAAATTGTCAGAAAGTTCGATATTCATGGGTCCAAATTATATCAGTACAGGTCCGAGATTGCAAAGGTACTTCATATAAAGAATCCAAAAAAGGAAGATTTTATATCCACCGGTATTAAGGAATGAATACAAAATAAGGAGATCATTTTAAAAAAAGAAGGGTTTTGACTTTTTATCTAAAATAGCCAAAACCCTTCCTGGAAGCTGGTACCGGAGGTCGGACTTGAACCGACAAGGCCCGAAGGCCGGAGGATTTTGAGTCCTCTGCGTCTACCAATTCCACCACTCCGGCGTAGAGCCCTTTTTTTAATGGAATTGTGTCTGCTTGTCAATCCCCAAATTCACTGCCTTAATTTAATATATTTTTCCGATGCCGATTTTTAAATTTTTGTCAGGGTGTTTTTGATTCCAGACTCTACAAAAAGAGTAACCTGGGGACGGCAGGCACGATATATGCTGACTTGAGTTCTGTTCATGTGAACAGGTTACCGGATTAGGCAAAAAAAATCAGCTGGGCACAATTTCAGGCACAGTGACCGCATCCAAAATAAAAAGGCTCGCAACTGAAACGCTGAAAGCCTTGATATTATTGGTACCTGGGACGAGAATTGAACTCGTACAGTGCTAAGCACCGAGGGATTTTAAGTCCTATGTATAGCTATAATATGGCGTTTGATGGGGTTGATGTAAGTAAGGTAATGCTTGACTTTAAAGGGCTTTTGGTTTATTTTGATCCCATGTTGTTTGATGGTTTTTGAAATAATCTGCTTACATAGTGCTTACACGGGGAGAAACGCCATGCCAAAATTCACCAAGAAATTTATTGAAAATTTGGAGCATCCAGAATCCGGCCAAGAACTTATCTGGGATGACGAAATCAAGGGGTTTGGTATCCGGTTGACCAAGGGGGCCAAGTCTTATTTTGTCCAAAACCGGGTTAATGGAAAGGACCGGCGCGTTACTATCGGGCGACACGGCGTTTTTACCCTTCAGGAAGCCCGGCAGGAAGCCAAAAAACAGTTGCAGGACATGGCAATGGGCACAGACCCGGCAATGGTGAAAAAGCAACAGAAATTAAAGGGTATCACCCTGGGGGCTGCTGCTGAGATATACAAGAGGGAGAAGCGAACCAAGGGGCGTTTACCGCTGAAAGACTCAAGCAAGCAGGATATCACCAAGCATGTGGGCCGGACATTCAAAGACTGGCAAGACATCCCTATTATTGAGATCACCAGGGAAATGGTAAAAAAGCGTTACCAGAAGGCGGCCAAAACATCCACAGCACAAGCGAACCAGGCTTTTCGGATACTGAGGGCCATATACAACTTTACGGCGGAGGAGCAGGCGGATATTGTGGTTTTTCCTGACAATCCAGTGAAGGCACTGAAAAACCATTGGGGACACGTACCGGCCAAAAATTCCCGGATACCAGCGGAGAAGGTGGGCAGGGCATACAACTATTTGAACAAACTGCGGGAGTGGGCCACAACACCGGGCCGGGCGGCGGCGGATTTGTGTCTGTTCCTTCTGCTGACCGGATGCCGGTTTAATGAAGCTGCGGCCCTGCCCTGGGATAACGTGGACCTGGAAAAAGGCACCTGGACGTTACCGGACCCCAAAAACAGGCGGCCCGTTACCTTTCCACTGGCCAGTGCTGCCAGTGATATTCTGGAAGCCCGGCCAAGGGAAAATGAGTTTGTCTTTTATGGATCTGGGAAAACCGGCCATGTAACCGATGCCAGGAGCACCATGAAAAAGCTATCTGATGAAATCGGGGAACAAATCACCTGTCACGACCTGCGGCGAACCTTCCTTTTAATCACTGAGGAGCAAAACGCGAGCGTGGATTTTATCACAGCAAAGCTGTTGATGGGCCACAAATTGGAAAATACCGATATCACAATCCAGTACAAAAACACAAGCGACCTGACCCGGTTCAAAGGAGAAGTTGAGAAAATAGCGGCATGGATCGAGCGTCAAGGCAAGATTGCGGAAGCGGATAACGTGGTTGATATCAATACCGCGAGGCAAAGGGCATGAAACTTTTACTCGATTTTCTTAACGTCAAATCGTGGACCGTTGACGAACTTCTGACCCTTTTCAAGAGGCACAGTATCAAGTGGTCAGTGGCTGGGTATGCTCAGGGGTATGAGAACCACTTTGATTCAAAGGCATTCCCGGGCAGGATATTTTTTCTTGAGCGTTCATCTTTCTGCGACGATTTGATTGAAAGCGGGGCCGGTGATGTTGTTACGCCGGAAGATATCGAAGGATACGACCGCTTTTTTAACCATTTTGAAGATGTCATGCAGGAATGGTTTGAGCGTATGGGCCGCACCACCAAAGACGGGCCGGACGTGGATATTTTGAATCAAACCCTGAAGATTGCGCGCATTGGGGTATCCAACGATAAAAATCCGTGGGTTGCGGAGTTGACCTACCAGGGGGGAGCCTCTTTTTTCATCGAAGATGTTCTGGCGCTTGACTATCTGAAAACCTTTGTTGAAAACCAGGGCGCTGTAATCAAAAAAGCAAGGTTGTGCAAAAACCCGCAATGTTTTAATTGGTTCATTTATAATCGTCCAAAACAACTCTTTTGTTGCGACACATGCCGACTCAGCTACCACCACCGGGCGCGTGTCAAGTCTGGCGAACATGCAGCCTATCAGCGAAAAATGCGACAGGTGAAACCAGCAAGCTATCAATAATTTTTTTTTGCCCAGCACCATGCAAACGATACTTAATCAAATAACGTAACATATTGATTACATGGCACTTTTTCTTGACGTGTGTGTCAATTCTGTCTATCATCATGCCATGATCTCAAACAAAAGGAGTCAAGACATGGCACAGTCAATTCAATCCAATTTACTTACTCGTGAACAAGCAGCAAACTACCTGAGCTTGAAAAAATCGACCCTGGAAGCCTGGGCCGTCAGAGGCGGCGGACCTTCAATGGTGAAAATGGGAAAGGCTGTCAGATATCGCCTGGCGGACCTGGAAGCCTTCATTGAATCCCGGATAAGACAGAACACAAGCGAGGCGTAACAATGGCTGAAAAAACAGCGACCCGGCAAGCCGAGGGGAACGGCAAACCGGGTCAAAAAAGTGTTACTGTCAATAAAAATAATACCACCACCGGCGCGAAAAATCAAGCGAAAGGGGGCTGCGATGATTGAAGCTATCCAAGCGGCCATTGCCGGAAAAACCCCTAATGCTGCCGGAGATGTCCGGGGCGACTGTCCGAAATGCGAAGGCAAGCAGCGTGACACCCTGGGCGTGAATACCACCACCGGCGCTTATCACTGTTTTAGGTGCGATTTCCGGGGAAATTATCTCAAGGAAAAAAGAGCCGCAAAAAAACCCATGGCGCAATTCCTTATCGAGCAGGCCATACCAGTTGGGAGCCACCCTTACACCGAAAAAAAACAGATTCGACCGGACAAAATACTTCAGGACAAGCACGGCAATTGGGTTTTGCCTTTCCAGGATAGTGAAGGGCATCTTCAAACAATCCAATTCATTAACCCGGAAGGTGTAAAAAATTTTCTAGGCAAGGTCAAAAATAACAACCGGGGGTTCAAGGGCGCGGCCCACATCATCGAGGGCAGCAAGGATACCATTATTTTTTGCGAAGGTTGCGCCACCGGGTGGAGCATACACCATGCCAACGGCGCAATGGTTTTTTGTTGCGGCAGTAAAGGCAACCTTGACCCTGTTTTGGCCTGGGCGGTTGGCAAATATCCAGACTCAAGAAAAATTGTTGCAGGCGACAATGACAAGTCCGGCGATGGGCAGCGGGTGGGATCGGCAGCGGCCAGAAAATACAAGGTTCTGTTCGCCTGCCCTGGCACCATAGGAGATTTCAACGACATGGCGATTGATGCCGGTCTGGATGCCGTGAAAAATGTTCTGGACAATGCCGTGGCACCTGGCCCGGATGATGGCGTAAAAATCCCGGACGGTATCAGTGCTTCGGACCTGCTGGAAAAGGTTTTCCCAGATCCCAAGTGGGCTGTCAAGGGAGTATTGCCAGAAGGTTTGACTATCCTGGGCGGCAAACCAAAAGCCGGTAAATCAATCCTGGCGCTTAATTTATGCCTTCAAATTGCCCTGGGCGGCAAGGCAATGCAGAGTGTCCCGGTTGAGCGCGGAACCACCTTATATTTGGCCCTGGAAGATGTTCAGCGGAGATTGCAGGATCGCATTGGGAAGATGCTTGAATACGACCCGGCACCGAAAAACTTATTACTGTTCACCGAATGGCCCAGACTTGGCGAAGGCGGCGCAAGAGCCCTTGACAAAGTCTTGACGGACAATCCAGATACCAGACTCCTTGTAATTGATACCCTGGCAAAAATTCGGCCGCCATCCAAAAGCAACGGCAATTTATATTCCGATGATTATCAAGTCATAGACACCGTGAAACGCCTTGCCGACAAGCACGAAGTGGCCGTCTTGATTGTCCATCATTTGCGGAAAATGGAAGGTGATGACGTCTTTGACACTTTTTCCGGCACCCTGGGTTTAACCGGCGCTGCGGATAGCCTGATGGTGATGCGGCGCAACACGGCCGGGCAGATGATACTTTCTTTGAGGGGGAGAGACGTCGAGGAGCAAGAATATGTCCTTGATTTTGATCCCATAATGTTCTCATGGAAAATCACCGGGAAAGCCGTTGATATCAAGTCAACCGATGAACGGCAAAAGCTGTTTGACTGTCTCAAGGCTGCTGATGGACCCATGACCCCAAAACAGATCACGGAAGCCACCGGCCTGGATCACCAGTATGTGAGAAAAAACCTGCCTAAGCTGTGTGAGGAAGGAACACTCAAAAAAGAAGGTTATGGGAAATATACCTATATAAATAAAGGGAACAGTGGCAACACCTGCAACAGTTGCAACACCGGCAACAGTGGCAACAGTTGTGAAAGTGTTGCCGATACCTGCCCAAGTGTTGCCGGGGGGGATTCTGACCGGCAACAGTTTAAAGCCAGCAATGACGGGGCGTTAAGCGGAAGTGTTGCCATTGTTGCCACTGTACCACCAGAGTGTGGGAACAATTGCAAGTATGCGGCTTATCCCGATGAGGTGACCTTATGATTCTTTTTTTTGAGAATCGCGGCGTTCAAGTCAACGCCACCCCAGAAGGTGGTTTGAATCTCAAAGGATTGTCTGGCCTAACTGATGAAACCCGGCAGGAGGTTTTAACGTTTGCCCGGGAGAACAAGGCAAGTATCTTGTCAGAGTTGGCAGGTTTCCTGAAAGTTCAGGAGGGGCCAAGACTTGGCTTTTCCGTAAAACTGGGGAAAAGTGTGGAACCGGACACCTGCCGGGCCTGCGGGGAAAACGCATGGTGGAGAAAAAACGAACCAGATTCAAAAATAATTTGTGGGCGATGCCACCCACCGGCACAGGGACTGGATGTCATATATCCGTTGGACAAAAGGCCGAAAAATACACCAAAAAAAAGACGTATCGGGAACGATACCAATTAGTTAACAAAAACAGGAAGTTAGGAGAAAGTATGGCAAAAGCACGAGGGCTTTCCCTCAAGAGTTTATCGGATTTGAGGCGGTTTGTCGGCAAGATTGCCAATGAACTGTACAGAGACGAAATTGACGTTAACAAGGCCAAGGCGCTGGGTTATCTGACAAATGTTTTAAAGGATATCATTACAGATGAGGACCTGGAACAGCGGCTCGAAGCGATGGAGCGGGCGCTAAAAATCCAAAGGAGCGACAATAAATGAAAATTAATGAAAACCTGCTGGAACACCTGACCCCGAAGCAGCGGCTATGCCTGGCGTTTGAAGCTCAAGCGCGGGGCGATGAAGCAGAGTATTTACGGTTGGCGGACACCTGCCCGAGAAAGACCTATTCAGGGCCGGATTTGATGTTCCGTGGGTCTTTCGATGCGATCACGGGCTTAAGTCTTGCCACCGAATGCGATCTGCGGGGACATGCCCTGTCATGGTTGCTTGCGCTTCGGTCGGGGGAACCGGAAACGGCGCGTGAAATCCTTGCAAAGATGAAAATTTTAAACCAGGCGTTGGTGGACATCCTGCTTGATTCTGGACTTTCGGATGAGGCAATCCAAGCAGCACGACCAGAAACCCATTTTGTGGTCGAAAACCTGCTGGCGATGGCGGGTGAGGGCGAACCACCGGACCAGGCCATGGTTTCGATTTTTGACCAGTTGCGGGAGCAAATACCTGTGTTGAAAAAAACGAGGGGACTATGAAATTACCAGCCGTAAACAGCTACCGGCAACGGACCGCACAGCAAACAGTCAAGCACAAGTGGCCCAATACCCTGGATGCCGGAAAAATCAAAAAAGCACCGGAGCAATACCCGACTACCACCCGGGAGCCCACAGAAGAAGACCAGACCCGGCCAAGTGATTTTGGTTGGATTTCAGGTAACCCATTTTAAAAAAAGGTGAAACACGATGAAAGATGATACAATGGCCGCTATTCGAAATTTCCGGAACCTGTCCGCACAGATGGAGACCGAGCTTAAAAAGATTGATCCGGGTTTGAGAGATGGCATCCGGAAAGAACGTGAGGCCCAGGTGCGGGAGAAATATCAGGGGCATCTTGACGCGAACCTTGACAAGATCAGATCAGGCCGGGCTCACTTCGAAGCGGCCAGGGCCAGGGAAGCGGACCCCATGAAAGCATTGATTAAAAAAGCGTGGGCGACCAATGACACCCGGCCGGGCATGGGTGCCGTATGTGCTGCCCTGGAAACCATGGGACCGGAGGCGCAATTAGAGCTTGCAAGAGAATTAAACCACCCTATTATAGCCTTACGAGCCGTTTCGAACATCCAAAAGATGGACATCCCACCCCTGGACAGGATCAACCTGGGACCGGCAATAAGCTCACTTATTGCCGGACATGTCGACATCGCAAAAATCCGGGACTATGCCATGGAAGAACTGACTTGTCTTGAAACCGAATTTGAGGCAATGCGATCCGAGGGAGCCGAATCCCACAAGATTTTGTCGATGGGACACCGGATTTCCGTCATGAAAAAGATCATTGCCACCGGCCAGCTTCCGAAATCAGAACGGGTTGATTCGTTGACGCATGGGGACCCACAAGAACGCTTGAACGCGGCCAGAACCACGGTTGGTGATTAATTGATAACCTGACCCCGGTACCGGCACCATGAAGCCCCTGGGAAAACCCGGGGGCTTTTTTTGTGCCTGGGAGAGACCCGGACAAGCAGACAGGTTAAAAAAAAAGACTGATTACATTTTGATTACACGGGCAAAAAATTTTCCTGCTGCTTACATAGTGCTTACATGGGATTTGGAGGCAATAAAAAAGGGGTTGTGGCTTTTTGCCGTAACCCCTTGTTTTTATTTGGTACCTGGGACGAGAATTGAACTCGTACAGTGCTAAGCACCGAGGGATTTTAAGTCCCTTGCGTCTACCAGTTCCGCCACCCAGGCATTTAATGATGTGAAAAATATATTATTGCGCATGGATT
>NZ_JBFXHE010000153.1:0-9472 GCF_050177295.1 Desulfobacter sp. | reverse complement strand
GAGGGCTTCCCGGGGGGCGGTTCAACCGGAGAAATCTGCTTTTTTACAATGCCCCCATTGATACGGATATCCGGTTTACCCGGTTGGACACAAACAGACAGGTCGGCGTCAACTATCATCCTGAAAAGGCGGTAAACCCTAAAGCCATCCTGATGACCGCCATTGGTCCGAATGCTACACCGGAAGACAAGAAGACTTTCCCAAGTCGATTTCAGAATATGGTCAAACAATTGTTTGACCAGCCGGACCGGGTGATTGAAGTCATTGAATTTTCGGCCTCGTTCCAAAAGGATAGGGATTCCAATGAATAAAAAGCAATTTTTTGTAATTGGGATACTGGTAACGGTATTTCTTGCCCATTGGATACAGGCGGCCTTTGCCCGGACCAATGCCGCCTGTGAATGCATCGAGTGCCACCGGAAACTCAACCCCTCCCTGGTTAAAGATTGGGAGCTGTCCAGTATGGCGGTATCCGGCATGGATTGCACCCAGTGCCACGGTTCGGCACACACCAATGAGACCGATTCAAAAAAGGCTGTCATGCCGAATATCAAGGTGTGTGGGACGTGCCACAAAGATCAGGCAAAACGGTTCACCATGGGCAAACACGGCAAAGCCGAAGTCGCACTCTCCATCTCCGCCATGGGAAAAAAGGTAAAAGCCCATGCTCCGGGTATTTTTGATAAATCCTGTGCCACCTGCCACAATAGCATCTGCAAGGACGGAGGGCAGTGCAACGCCTGTCACGGCAGCCACAGGTTCTCCGCCCGGGAGGCGCGCAAACCCGAAGCCTGTCTTCCCTGCCACATGGGCAACCACCCCCAGTATGAAGCCTATGGAAATTCAAGGCACGGCGCCTTGTACCGCGCCCGGGGGCTGGACGGAAGCGTGCCCACATGTGCCACCTGCCATATGCCGGGCGGGGATCACATGGTCAAAACCAGTTGGGGCTTTTTTGGGGTTCGGGGCGAAGAACCTGATCCACAGGTTGCCGCCGACCAGGCGACCGTCAAAGGTGCCGTGGAAATGCTCGGTCCCATTCTGGCCCCGGACAGCTTCAGGCCTGATATGGCCGAATGGACCGAACACCGAGACAATATGGTCGAGATCTGCAGCCAATGCCATGCCAAATCCCGGGTCCGGGAAAATCTGGCCGCCTGTGACGACATTGTTGCCCAGGCCAATCACCTGGCCGCCGGATTCATTAAGTCTGCGGACAAACTTAAAGAACAGGGAATTCTGGATCAAAAGGAATATTTCTGGCTTATCCGGGACAAGATGCACGCCCAGCGGATGGGCATGTATATCAGTGCATTTCATCAGTCTCCCGAAGGCGTCCTTTTGGAGCTGATCCATTTCAAGCGGGCCACCATGGCGATTCAAAAGCAGCAATCTGAAAAGATAAATTTAAAATAGAGAGCGTTAAAGGAGGCTTCAGATGAAAATAAAAAAGACGGCCTGCCTGTATGCGGCACTACTCATCTCCATGGGTTCCGGCGCAGCTCTGGCAGAAAAAGCGGTTCGGCAAGAAACCCTGGTGGTCACCGCAACAAAAACAGAAAAAGAGGCGGATGGCCTTACGGCATCAGTGGATGTGATCACAGCAGAGGATATAAAAATGATGGGCGCATCCACCCTGAAAAACATCATGGAAAAAACCCCGGGCCTGACCCTGCAATATGGCCAGTTTGCCCATGCAAGCTCTAAATCCAAGAGCACCATCTCCATCCGGGGCATGGGAGGCAACGGCACGCTGTTGCTCATTGACGGCAGGCGCATAGCAGGAGAAACCCAGAGTACCTATGAAATGGACAGAATTCCTGCCGGCATGATCGAGCGGATAGAAATTGTTAAAGGCCCCATGAGCACCCTTTACGGATCAGATGCCCTGGGCGGGGTGATCAACATCATCACCAAAAAGGCCGGCCGGGAAAAATTTGCCATGGATATGGACGTCTCCACAGGGATGAACGACCAGGGAGACTCAGAGTCATACAAGGCCGGCGTCAATGCCCGGGGGCGGGTGGGAAAATTGGGGTATTCCCTTTATACCAATTATAATAAGACCCGTCCCTATACGGAAACCGAGACCTATTCATCAAAGGCCCTGAATCCAAAAACCAGCATGCCGGTCACATCGGATCCCCAGCACGGAGAAACCGGAGAGGTAGACGTTTCTTACCGGGACGCCTCGGAAGTTTTTTCCACAGGGATTTCCCTGGATGCCGATTTGACAGATGCCTTAAGTGCACAGGCGGGTCTGAACTACTTTGAAGAAAACCGGGAGGGGACTTACACCGGCGGATTCAAAAAGGCACGGCCCGGACAGACCCCGTCCGCCGTCATGGTTCTGGATACCCCCGTGGATTCCCAGGACGACAACAAAAGAATAGATGCCGATACCTCTATCAAATATAAATTTACGGATACCCTGACAGGCCGGATAGGGGCCTACCGGTCGGAGTATGAAAAACGCAACAAGACCAGAGCAAAGAATTTTACGGCAACCACGAACACTAAATTCAGTGCGGATGTGGATATCACCGGATATGAAGGGGAGGCGACCTGGGCAGCAACCTCGGATCACCTTCTGGTGGGCGGTGCCGAGTACCGGGAAATATCGCGGGATTCTGCCGCCATCAATCCCGATCCCACAAGTTACGAGTTTGTAAACGACACACAGCGCTTTAAAGCGGCTTATCTCCAGGATGAATGGCAGATCACCCAAGACCTGAATGCCATATTCGGTGCCCGGTACGATGACATGTCCGATGCTGACAACAAAGCCACTTTTAAAGCCGGACTGGCCAAACAGTTTTCTTCCATGTTCAAGATCCGTGTGAACTACGCCGAGGGCTACCGTGCACCGGACACCGCAGAACTTTATGTGGTCGCTCCGACACCGGGCGATATTCCACGGATCGGGGCTGAGGCTGTATACGGCACCAAGACCACAGTGCATGAACTGAACCCGGAATTTTTAAGAAGCTACGAGCTTGGAATCGGCGGAGACTATCAACGTTTCAACTACGAGGTGGTACTCTTCTACAACGATGTCAGCGATAAAATTGAAATCGAACGGGTGGACGTTGACAATGACGGAAGTGACGATTACCAGACCTATGTGAATAAACCGGATGTTGATATCAAAGGCGTTGAGCTGAACCTGGGATATGATTTCGGACATGGGGTCACTGCCGATTTCAATTGGACGGAGCTTTCCACCGAAGACGGTGAAACCGGAGAAGATCTACTCTACAACCCGGACCGGACATTTTCTATTGGCGTGGACTATCAGGTCACCCAGACCCTTTGCCTTTCACTTACGGCACGGCATATCGGCAGCCAGTACAAAAGCCAAACGGAAAAAGTCGGTTCCTACCAGCTTGTTGATATCAGTTTTCTCAAACACTTTGGCAGCAAACAACAGTATGAGCTATACGGCGGCGTAAATAATATTCTGGACGAATCCGTGGACAAGTCACTGGGATCAAATACAGGCCCCTATATGTTTGCCGGTATGCGCGTTCATTTTTAAGGAGAGTATAAAAAGATGACCGTTCCTGTTTTTGGTGTGGATATGGGTGCCAGTGTCGTCAAACTGGTAATTCTGGATGCGGATAAACGCATGGTGTACTCTATATTTCAAAAGCATTCAGGCGATCCGGGCGGCTGCCTGAAAACCCTGTTTTCTGAAATCGTTTCAAAATTCCCAAGAATACGGCTGGGAATGACCGGCAGCCTGGCAGAACCCTTTGCCGAACAGATTAAAAAGGCGGCTGCAGGGCAATTCGCAGGGGACAGGTGCGACACGTCGCAGGTAGACGGCAGGACATCGGGCCAAAGTGTTGTGCTGGCGGATATGGTGCCGGCTGCAGTGGAAGGGTGTCTTGCCATGGCTCCCGGCGCCGGGTGCATCATGGAGATCGGTGCGGCCCGGGCAAGTTTTATTACCGGCTTTTCAAAAAAGGACGCCTCGCGGGTGAGGTTTTTTTTCAACTCAAGCTGCGCGGCCGGTACGGGCTCTTTTCTTGAGGAACAGGCCCAGCGCCTTGCCATACCGATTTCCGGACTGTCCGGGCAGACGCGGCAGGCAACAAAGGTGCTGCCCATTGCCGGACGCTGCTCTGTGTTCTCCAAAACCGATATGATCCACTTGCAGCAGGATGGGGCTGAAACGGCGGACATTCTCCTTGGCCTGATCCATGCCATGGTTAGAAACTATAAGACCAACGTGGTCAAGCGCAATCCGGTTTCCCCGCCGGTGTTCCTGGCCGGCCGGGTCATGGAAATCCACGGGATGCGCCAGGCTCTGGCCAAAATCTTCAACCTGTCTGCCGATGATTTCCTTTTGGATACACAACATACCTACGCCAACGCAATGGGGGCGGCCCTTTCGGTTCCCGGGACAGCACAGGTACTGGAATTGTCACGGATCTGCCGGTTTCCGAATGCGGGAATGCCGGGATCAGAATCCCAAGGCACGATGCTCTCTCTGGCCGGTTTCGGGGAAAACGATCAGGAAGGGCTGCACCCGGTTAAAATGCCGCACCCTCCTGTAACAGGGCATCTGGGTGTGGATGTGGGCTCCACATCCACCAATCTTGTGCTCATCAGCCCGGACAAACAGGTATTGCACTGGCAGTACCTGCGTACCCGGGGCACCCCGGTGGAAACAGTACGTTCGGGCATGGAGAAATTCAAACAGCAGATGGGAAAGGATTTTTCCCTTTTGTCCATAGGGGTGACCGGGTCCGGGCGCTATCTGGCCGGCAAATCCATCGGGGCGGACCTGGTGGTCAACGAGATTACGGCCCAGGCCGAAGGTACCCTGTTCCAGCATCCGGAGGCAGACACCATCCTGGAAATCGGCGGCCAGGACGCAAAATTTATCCGCCTTGAGAACCAGGTGGTGACGGATTTCGAGATGAACCGCATCTGCGCCGCCGGTACCGGCTCATTTCTGGAAGAACAGGCCAAAAAAATTGGGGTGGATCTCCGGGAGTTTGGCCCCCTTTCACTTAAATCCGCAGCCCCTCTGGATCTTGGGGAGCGCTGCACCGTATTTATTGAAGGGGCGCTCTCCAAGGCCCTGGGCCGTGGAGAGGCCAGGGCCGACATCGTGGCGGGCCTGGCCTACAGCATTGTTAGAAATTACCTGACCCGGGTGGCCGGCGACCGTCCCCTGGGAGACCATATTTTTCTCCAGGGCGGTATCGCCCATAACCAGGGGGTCGTCAATGCCTTCCGATCCCTTTTGGGCCGTCCGGTGACCGTCGCCCCCTACTTCAGCGTTACCGGCGCTCTGGGGGCGGCACTTCTGTCCAAATCCAGGTATGAATCCGGTATCATCGGGGATTTTCCCGCAAGTACAAGCACCGATACTGCCGGGACCCGCCGGAGTGCCTCACAAAACCATCAGGAACCCTTGGAACAGGCGCCCGATATCTGGGCCCAGTCCCGGGATTTGTTTCTTAAAGGCTTTGAACCCAACCGGTTTCCCAACCGTCCAACCATCGGCATTCCCAGAGTCCTGTTTCTGCACAAGCTCTTTGTGCTGTTCAACCGGTTCTTTACAGAGCTTGGCTTCAACGTTCTTCTTTCTGATCCCACAAACAGGGAGATGGTAAGCAAGAGCAGGGAGACCGCTTTAGAAGAAACCTGCTACCCTGTAAAACTGATTAACGGCCATGTGGAGGCGTTGCTTGAAAAAGGAGTGGATTATATTTTTCTTCCCCGGGTATTCACCATGAAGCATACCGGTTCCTGGACAAGAAAAGACTACGGCTGTCTCTATTTTCAAACCGCAGCCAAACTGACCGAACATGCTCTGAATCTTAAAGGCAGGGGCGTCACACTGCTCAGTCCTCAGATTTCATTTAACTTCGGCACCAAGTACATTGCCCAAACCATCCTGGACCTGGGAAAAACCCTGGGCAAATCAAAACTGTCCACCATCCGGGCCATGCAAAAGGCCGCTTTTACCTTTATGGGGTACAACCGCAGCCTGGTCCGCCTGGGCAAATCCTTTTTATCATCCATACCTGCAGGCGTTCCCGTTTTTGTTATTATCACCCGGCCCTATGGTATGAATGACCCGGTGCTGAACATGTCGGTGCCGGAGCACCTTTCTGCCATGGGACACCGGGTTATGCCCTTTTTCGTTCTGGAAGCCGAAGAAGAAGGAATGGACAAAGATTATCCCAATCTCTACTGGCCATTTGCCCAGCACATTCTTGCCGGTGCCAGAAAGATTCGGCAAACCCCTGACCTTTTTGCCGTCTACCTGACCAATCACGGATGTGGTCCGGACACGGCCCTGCTTCATATTTTCCGCAGGGAAATGGCAGGAAAACCCTTTCTCCACCTGGAGGTGGATGAACACAGTTCAAAGGTGGGCATCATCACCCGGCTGGAGGCCTTTGTCTTGAGTTTTGACAAAAAAACTGTTTCCGAAGTACGCCCGGATAAACCAGGCCGTCTGCTCTGTTCATTGGACAAAGACCGCCCCCTGGCCATTCCTTCCTTGTTTCCCTTTTCTGAACTGGCCTGTGCCGTTTTGAAAACCAAAGGGGTCCGGGCCAAGCTTCTGGGTCCAACTGACTCAGACAGCCTTGAGCAAGGCAAGCAGCTGAGTGCCGCCAAGGAATATCTCTCCTTTGTCAGCCTCATGGGGGATGCCAGAAAGCAGGCTATGACAGGCCAAACAGGGTCCATTCTCATCCCCCAGACCGAAGGCGCAGAAGTGGAAGGGCTTTATGCCCAGGTTATTGCATCCCTGCTTGGAGATGATTTTCCCGGCACACGCATCTATGCCCCCTTTTTGGAGGATGCCGTTCTGGCCCCGGATTTTTTTTCACAATTTTTCCTTCCTCTGGTGGCGGGTGACATTGTTCTGGCGGGTCCGGTCCGGGACCGAAAAACGACCCTGAAACAGGTAATTGCATCCATAGACCGTCTGGATGAAGATGCTGTGGTTGATCTTGCCGTCCGTACAGCCGCCTTTGTTGCTCCGGTTCCGGATGAATTAAAGCTTCTGGTTACAGGTGAGCCGGCTGTGGTTTTCAATCCCTTTAATCACCAGTTTTTTACGGATACCATTCCGGGCCGGATCTGTTGGCAGCCTCTCTGCGAAGTGCTTTATCTGTTATGGAAAGACTGGAACCGCCGCCCAGATCATCCCGAAGTCCGTAACCGTCTTGACCAGTGCCGGCAACTGATGATCAGGGTGGCCCGCGCAATGGGGGCCGCAGGCGCCTTTGAGCCAGATCCTGAAACCCTGCAGGCTGATGCCGACAATATTTTACCGCTTTTTTCCGGCAGCAACGGGCGCTACCGCCTGGCCAAACGATTCACCCGGACAGCCCCCAACGGTATTCTTGAAATTGCATCAGCCTACGAAAATACAGGTATTATCGCAAGACAGCTTGGCGATGCAATACCCAACCCGATTCCGGTGCTCAATCTGGTCTTTGACGGTAGCAGCCATAATGGGAACAAGGAACTGCTGCAAAATTTTATACATTATATTAATCCGAAATCAAACCGCATATCTAAATAGAATTTTTTCAGTGCCTCGCCATTTTATTGCCTGATCGAGATATCGCACAGCTCCCATTTCAAAGTTCTTCTTGTGTGATCCCTCCATAGACGAGTGCTCAATATAACATTTATTGCCCAGTGCCTGATTCCTATTAATCTGAATTTTTCCTAAGCGTTGAATAATGGTATCAATGTTCTCCAACCCTGATCCGAAAACACGCAGGATTACCAGGCGTAATGTTGTGTTTTGGCCCATTTAAACCGGCCCGGGTTTCAACTCTTTTTTCTTTTTCTTTTTTGGTTTTCGTTCCAGGTATCCCAATCATATGTGAACTGATGAACTTCAGGTAACGGATATCCGAATATAACACCCCATAAATCTGCCGGGATCTCATATTCATATTTTTGTATGAACTGGATAATCTTGGGAAACCTTGAAATGAACACATAAGCGTTACGCATCCCACGGTCTGGTAAACTCTAAAGATCAAATCCTTTTCTGGTCCTTATGGTAAACGCATATGGATACCCTGAAAGGAACTCATATACTTCAAGGATCTTTTTCTTGGTTCCAGTGAAAATAAAGTCCAGGACTGGTTTTTCCAGTCGGTCAATCAGTTCAAACCGTTCGAGATCCTCAAACCCTGTGTGAAGTATGCCTTCATATTTTTGTAAAATAAGATCACCAAGGTGGGGTCTTTTAATTACAGGCTCCCCTGGGTTGCCTATTCCGATTGCATTTTTCATTGTTCCTGTAGCATGTGCCATATTGAACCACCAAACTATTTTTTATCCTGCATATGTTACAATATCCAGTTTAACCGGCATCTGTCATCCGATGACATGTTTAAGTTTTTTGAGTTCTTCAAAACGATCAACAAGTTCTTTGCCATTTGAGACGGACAATAGATCAGGAAACCAATCCTGAATATTTTGAACTTCAGCATTTGGAAATTCAAAATCCTGAAAAATAGTCTTGTGAAGCCCGGTGTCCTCATCTATCCAGACTACTTTTAAAAAAGGAGCCTGATGTCCGTACCTAAATAATTTTTGAAAAGCTGTGTTTTCCGACAGGGTGACTTCTATCCAAGATCCATCTGGCAACAGATAATCCGGATTATAAAAGTCATGAGTTCTTAGCTTCAAATCTTTATGCTTTGCCGAAAGAGTAACATACCATGGGTCAGGCTTTACATGCTTAAATACTGGTTCTGGTTTATAATTTATTCCAAGAAGGTCGAGTGCTTCCTTTACCAATTCTTCAAAAATCCTTCCCCTGGCGCCGGTTCTGTATATTTGTTTCAGTTCGTCAATACGGCCTTCCATGAAGGTGTCAATAATTTTGTCCCATTTATTTTTATTCTTTGGGGTAGGTGGCTCTGAAAATTGAATGGGCTCTCGTTTTTTACAACCCTGATCCTGGAAACCGGAAAAAAACATTAAACTTCCTCACGGATGACTTTATCACCAACTGTCTTAATGAGTTGATCCAGTATCTTGGCATCCTTATCATCGGTTGGTCTCCAGGAATTTAGAAGCGCCCGTTCATTGTCATCGTCAAAACTTATATCGGATATCACAACTTCTGTATATTTCAGCCTGGGGTCTCCTTGATGGTACGGCCAGACTTCAAAAACACGTAGGTTGGTTATCTTCAATTTAAATCTTTCACAAATTCTCGGGACAATGTATTGAATACAGTTGGTTGTCGGGACACCTGTATCTTCGCCTTGATCGATTAGGGTTATCCAGGTGACCTCGGTAGTTGCTTCTTGAGCAATGATCAAATGACAAAATGAATCCATAAGGTTTGGATCGTTCTGTTCCCGTTCGGTCCCTGAACCTTTCCAGTTATAAATGGCTGAATATGTGACTTTAAAATACATGGTGAATCTGAATTTTTAACCGTGAATAATTTTAACCCTGCCAA
>NZ_JBFXHE010000152.1:0-9555 GCF_050177295.1 Desulfobacter sp. | reverse complement strand
CCTTGGAAGCCACGGCTTCGGGATCAAGCGATCCCGCCTTTTTAGCCAGTTTGGGCGCGGCAATGCAGACCCGCCACAGATGCATCCAGGCAAAGGCAATATCCCCTGTGATCTCCAGGAAGGGATGGGCAAAGGCATAGGCGTTAAGGGCCATTTCAGACCTTGCCCTTGCACCGATCTCATAGGCAAGGGCTTCATACCGGTCCAGGGCAAGTTCCATCTTTTCGGCAAGCACTGTGATGCCTTCAATCTCTTTGGCCTCATTTACGGTTTTTCTGATCTGACTCAGGAAATAGGCAAAACTTTGGCCCTTGTTCATAGAGAGCTTGCGGCCCAGAAGATCCATGGCCTGGATGCCGTTGGTGCCTTCGTAAATCATGAAGATTCTGGAATCGCGCATGAGCTGCTCTGCCGGAAATTCCTTGCAGTATCCGTATCCGCCGTAAACCTGGACACCGTGGGAACAGACTTCAAGGGCCTTATCCGTGATATAGCCTTTGACAATGGGGGTGAGCACCTCGATCAACGCTGCGGTATTCGCCTTTAATGCCTGATCATCCGTGGTGTGAACAATGTCCTCGCATTTGGCATAATAATAGTGCAGGGAGCGCATGCCTTCGGTGTATACCTTCATGTTTAACAGCTGGCGTTTGACATCCGGGTGGTTGATGATGGTGACGTTTTTGGCGTTGGCATCCTTGCCCGCTGTCAGATGCCGGCCCTGGACCCTGGTTCTGGCATAATCAAGGGCGTTCATATAAGCGGCTGAGGCCACGGCAAAGCCCTGGATACCCACAAAGGCCCGGGCTTCGTTCATCATTTTAAACATTTCCGGCATACCCTTGTTTTCTTCGCCGAGAAGGGTGCCGATACAAGGTCCTTTGTCTCCCAAAGACAGGGTGCAGGTGGCATTGCCGTGAATCCCCATCTTTTCTTCAAGACCCGTACACACCACATTGTTGAATTCCCCCGGGGAGCCGTCTTCATTCACCAGGTATTTGGGTACCAGAAACAAGGAGATTCCCCGGGTACCGGCAGGTGCACCCTCAATACGGGCAAGGACCGGATGGATGATGTTCTCGCAAAGATCGTGTTCGCCTGCAGAGATAAAAATCTTTGTGCCCTGGATGGTGTAGGTGCCGTCATGGTTCAGGGTGGCTGAGGTGGTCAGTGCCCCCACGTCGGAACCGGCCTCGGGTTCTGTCAGAAGCATGGTGCCGCCCCATTGGCCTGCAAACATTTTTTTCATGTACAGTTTTTTCTGGGTCTCATCACCAAAGGCTTCCACCAGCTTGGCTGCGCCGTGGGTCATGCCGTAATAGAGCATAAAGGCGGAGTTGGCGCCCACCATATATTCCAGGGCTGCACACCCCACGGTTTTGGGCATGCCCTGGCCGCCCACGTCCGGATCATCGCACATGGCCAGCCATTCTCCTTCGCAGAACAGCTTCCAGGCCCGCTTAAAGGATTCCGGCGTGGTTACTTTACCGTTCTCAAGGGTACATCCGATCTCATCCCCGTCCTTGAATGTGGGCAGGATCTCCTTAATCGCAAGAGTCCTTGCCTCCGAGACAATCAGGTCAATGGTCTTTTTATTGAATTCTTCAAATAATTCATGATCAACCGTTCCGATTTGTTCATGCAATACAAAGTCTACGTCGCGTCTGTCTGCGATTGGCTGTGCCATATTATTATTCCCTTCTTAAATATTCATGGTTGATATGGCATGTGTTGCGCCCAACAACATACCCATTGACGAAAAGCATGGTATATGTAGTATAAAAAATTTGATATTTCCAAAACTTTTTGAAAATAGTTCATATAAATTTCCAAAGACGTTTTCTTATCCTGGTATTTATTCATGTAAGAAGGTTTAAATATGGTTATTTATCTGTTAAGAAAGGAATGATTTTGTCCTGGTTTCATCTGAATTTAAGATGTTGGTTCTATAATTCTATAAAATGATGGTCTAACTGATGGATATAAAAGACGCATGCGGATAAAATGTTGGGGATCCAGGGGGTCAGTCAGCGTATCCGGACAACAATATATAAGGTTCGGCGGCGATACCACCTGTTTTGAGATCCAGGCGGATTCCGGCGAAATTGTCATCATTGACGCGGGTACCGGTATCCGCAGACTTGGAAAGCGTCTGGTCCAAAGAAAAATTAAGACATGCTATCTGCTTTTGACCCATACCCACTGGGATCACATCATTGGTCTGCCCTTTTTTTACCCCCTGCTTTATGCGGACACAACGGTCCGCATCCAGGACCGTACCTTTGGCGGCCTGACCACAAGCCAGATCATTGACAGGGTTCTGTGCCTGCCTTTTTTCCCCGTGGGGTTAAAGGATTACAACGCCGACATCCGGTTTGATTCATCCTTGAACAACCGTTTTTCCATCGGCAGCCTGGATATTGAAACGATTCCCACGTCCCATTCCCGCGACAGCATGGGATACCGGTTTATAGAAAATGGGAAAAGATTTGTGTTTCTTACGGACAATGAACTGGGATATATCCATTCCCAGGGCAGAGGCGTTGAAGAATACATTGAGTTCTCAAAGGATGCGGATGTACTGTTCCATGACGCCGAGTACACGGATGATGAATACCCGGATAAAACCGGGTGGGGGCACTCCTGCCTGTCCGATGTTCTGGATTTAAGCGCCCGGGCCGCAGTGGGTCAGCTCGGCCTGATCCATATCAACCAGGACAGAACCGATGACCAGGTGGATGCCATGGTTGGACAGTGCCGGCGGTTTTTCAATGATCATCATCTTTCCACCTCCTGTTATGCCGTTTCTGCGGATTTTGAAATCTTTTTATAGCCCTGATGTGAAACCGGGCGACAGGTTCTGTTTTTAATTATGTCACGCACCTTATTAATTTTTTTACGTTTTTTTGCTTCACCCCTGCAGCGGTTTTCCCCAAAAACCTGGGAGGCTGTCAAGAATTTTTCCCACCCCCGGGTGGTGACCATGCTCTTTTTCGGGTTCAGCGCAGGACTTCCTATTCTGCTGATTTTTTCCTCCCTGTCCCTTTGGCTTCGGGAGGCAGGTATCCAGCGTTCGGCGGTCACCTTTTTTTCCTGGGCTGCCCTGGGATATTCCTTTAAATTTATCTGGGCCCCTTTGGTGGATCAGATGCCCATTCCCGTGATGACCCGGTGTCTTGGGCGGCGCAGGGCCTGGATACTCCTGGCCCAGATCTGCATTGCGGCAGCCATTTTTGCCATGTCCATGATTGATCCGGCAAAGGCAGAGACCTCTTTATCTTTGATGGCCCTGGCAGCCGTGGCATTAGGCTTTTCTTCGGCCACCCAGGACATTGCCATTGATGCCTTTCGTATTGAATCGGCAGGCGAAGAGCTTCAGGCCCTGATGGCTTCGGTGTATATTGCCGGATACCGGATCGGGATGCTGGCTGCCGGGGCCGGTACCCTGTTTCTGGCCCAGATTAAGGGCTCGTCCCCGGGTGCCTATGACTACACGGCCTGGCGCATGGCCTACCAGATCATGGCTGGGCTGATGGCCACTGGTATGATCACGGTGCTTGTGATTAAAGAACCTGAGATAACGGTCAAACAGGCAAATCGCGGCCGGACCACGGATCATGCCCGGTTTTTTGTTCTTTTTTTAGTGTCTGCCGCTGCTTTTGTGGGGTGGTTTTATTTTTCATCCGGGATAGTATCAACGTTTAAGGACCAGGCGATTTCTGTCGTGAAAAACCCCTCTGCCGCCGGATTTATAATTGAAACCGCACGGCTTGCCGCGGGCCTTTGTGCAGCGCTTCTGGCCGCAAGAGTGATGGTGGTCCTGAAGGTGGCAGATATGGAAATGATCCGGTCTGCCTATGTCGAACCTGTATCGGATTTTTTTTCCCGGTACGGCGCAGGCCTGGCCTGGCTGCTTCTTGCACTTATCGGCCTGTACCGGATTTCGGACATTGTTCTAGGTGTTATTTCCAATGTCTTTTACCAGGACATGGGATTTTCAAAAATCCATATCGCGAGCATCGTAAAAACATTCGGACTGTTCATGACCATTGCCGGGGGTTTTCTGGGGGGCACCCTGTCCATTCAGTTCGGGGTGATGCGAATTCTTTTTGCAGGGGCATTGCTGTCAGCGGCTACAAACCTTTTGTTTGTTCTCTTAGCCTGGACCGGTCCGGCCCTGCCTATGCTCTACCTTGTAATTTCAGCGGACAACCTGGCCGGCGGCCTGGCCGGCGCCGCATTTGTGGCCTTTTTGTCCAGCCTGACCAATGTCCGGTTCACCGCCATTCAATACGCTGTATTTTCGTCATTAATGACCCTTGTACCCAAGGTGTTTTCCGGATATTCCGGGACCATGGTGGACCAACTGGGATACCCTGTATTTTTCACCGTGACTGCGGTGATGGGTATCCCGGTTCTTATTTTAATCCTGATCTGCAGGGCTCGATTGCAACTCAAGGAAACAAAAAGTCAGATCATCCCTTAAGGCAGGGTTTGCGTGCTGCAGCCACTTCGTCCAGCCGTGTCACCTTGGGAAGATGAGGGGCTGATTTCAATAATTCCGGGGTCGAAGCTGCCTCTTTAACAATGGCTTTTACCGCCGCGATGAACTGGTCCAGGTCATCTTTGGATTCGGTTTCCGTGGGCTCCACCATAAAGGCTGCATCCACCACCAGGGGAAAATATACTGTGGGGGGATGAAATCCGTAATCCAGAAGACGCTTGGCCATATCCATGGTGCTGATATGGTGCCCCTGGACGTTTTTGTCGGTAAACACACATTCATGCATGCAAGGCCGGTCATAGGGCAGGTCCAGGGTGGTTTTAAGGCTTTCCTTGATGTAGTTGGCATTGAGTACGGCAAGCTGGGACGCACGCTTCAAGCCGTCGCTGCCCATGGACAGAATATAGGCAAAGGCCCTGACCATGACGCCGAAATGACCGTAAAAGGTATGCATCCGACCGATGGTGTCCGGGCAATTTGTAATAAAGGAATAGGTATCGTTTTCCTTTTGAATCCGTGGCACAGGAAGGAAGTCAATCAGATGTGGGGCCACGGCCACCGGTCCGGCACCGGGTCCGCCACCGCCATGGGGGGTGGAAAAGGTCTTGTGAAGATTTAAATGGAGCACATCAATGCCAAGTTCGCCGGGCTTGATGATCCCCATGACGGCATTCATGTTGGCACCGTCTCCGTAGACAAGACCGCCCTTGGCATGGACAATGTCACAGATCTCCTTGATGTTTTCCTCAAACAGACCCAGGGTGTTGGGGTTGGTGATCATGATGCCGGCGGTATCTTCGTCCATGGCCGCGGCAATGGTCCGGGGTTCCAGTATCCCTTTGGGACCTGATTTGATATTCACGGACTGATACCCGCAAAGGGTTGCCGACGCGGGATTGGTGCCGTGGGCCGTGTCCGGGATCAGGATTTTTGAACGCTGCTTTCCCTGTTTGGCGTGCCAGGCATGGATCATGAGCATGCCGGTGAGTTCCCCATGGGCCCCGGCAGCCGGCTGCAACGTGACGGCGGGAAATCCCGTGATCTCCCCGAGCAGCTTCTCCAACTCATACATCAGTTTTAAAGCCCCCTGGGAAAATTCATTCCCGGCCAGGGGATGGGCTGAGGAAAATCCTTTACGGGCGGCCTGAACCTCATTGGTTTTGGGATTGTATTTCATGGTGCAGGACCCCAGGGGATACATGCCTGAATCTATACAAAAGTTCCATTGGGACAGGCGGGTAAAATGCCGGACAACATCCAGTTCGGACAATTGCGGAAGTTTTGGAGCATCACCGGTGAGTTCCGGATCAAGATCAGCTCTTGGCACATCGCTTCCGGGGATGGAGATGCCGCATCTGCCTTCCCGGCTTTTTTCCCACAGTTCAGGTTCGTTAAATATAAGGCCGCTTGTGCCTGGCTGTGTCATGATTTCACCTCCTTTGCCAAAAGGTCCATGGCCGGTCCGGACACGGTCTCCGTGGCACAGAAAAGATAGTGGTCTGCCATGTCCGGGTAATGGGGTTCAAGGGGAACCCCTGCAAATATATTGTGCTTTTGGGCCAGTTCCCTTCGTTTGTCCGCAAATCCGGCCGGGGCTTTAAGAACAAATTCATTGAAAAAGGCTCCGTTATAAACTGACTCAAATCCGGCACCCACCAGTATGTTTTTCAGGTAAACAGCCTTGTCATGATTGAGCAGGGCAATTTCCCTGATCCCGTTTTTTCCTGCTGCGGCCATATAGATGGCTGCGGTCATGGCGTTGAGTCCGTTATTGGAGCAGATATTGGAAGAGGCTTTTTCCCTGCGGATATGCTGCTCCCTGGTGGCAAGGGTCAGTACATACCCCCTGCGACCGTTAGAATCGGTGGTTTTTCCCACAAACCGGCCGGGAAGATTTCTCATCATTTTCTGTGTACCGGCCAAAAGCCCAAGTCCGGGACCGCCAAAGTTTTTGGCCATGCCAAGGCTCTGGCCTTCCCCGGCCACAAGATCGGCGCCCAAACATCCCGGATTTTTCAGCAGACCATATGCCAAGGCCTCGGTAAATGAGGTAATGAATACACAATTTTTTTCATCGGCACAGGCTTTGAAATGGCCGAGATCTTCGATGTTTCCCAAAAAGTTAGGGGACTGAACCGCCACCCCTGCAATGCCATCCATGGCTTTAAAGGCTTCCGCATCTGTCAGGCCGTTTTTGTCTGCCGGTATGTCAACCATTTCATATCCGGATGGATGAAGATAGGTTTTCATGATCTGGCGATGGGAGGGATGAATAAGACTGGACACGGCAATTTTATTTGCTTTTTTTGATTTGTGAAGGGCGATCAGTGCGCATTCTGCCAGGGCAGTGCCGCCATCGTAATGGGATGCTGTGGCAATATCCATACCTAAAAGCGCTGTAACCATGGTTTGAAATTCATAGATCCCCTGCAGGGTGCCCTGGCTTACCTCGGGCTGGTAAGGGGTGTAGGCCGTCATAAATTCGGATCTGGAAATCAGGTAGGGCACAATGGCAGGAATATGGTGGTCGTAGGAACCGGCGCCCATCAGGCATGTATATGGTCTGCATGCCGCATTTTGTGAGGAAAGCGCCTCCATGGTTGCATTCAAATCCCACTCGCTTAAGGCGTCCGGCAGGTTCAAGCCGGTCTTTGTTCTCGCAGAATCGGGAATGGTTTCAAACAGCTGATCCAGACCGGCGTGGCCGGTTACAGCCAGCATCTGGTCGATGTCCTGTCTGGTATGCGGCAGATAACGCATGGCATTTATCCTTTCAGCATTTCTAAATATGCGGCCCGGTCTTTAAGGCTGTCCATTTGGGACAGATCGGCTGGTTTAATTTTGACAAGCCAGCCCTTGTCGTAGCAGTCGGTGTTGACAAGCTCCGGGGCATCTTCAAGTTCTGAATTCACCCCAACGATTTCACCTGCAATGGGCAGAAAAATTTCAGATACCGCTTTAACGGACTCCACACTGCCGAATTCGTCTCCCTGGCCAAAGGTGTCACCGATTTCGGGCATTTCCACAAAAACAATTTCACCAAGCTGGTCCTGGGCATAGTCAGAAATTCCCACACTGACCAGGTCGCCTTTGATCTTTGCCCATTCATGGTCATCGGTGTACTTAACGTCTGATGGGAAATTAAGCTCTTCTATTGCTTTCATAATCGTATCCTTTTTTATTCTATTGGAAGTTTTTGATTGCAAGCCTCGCTGTCCTGTCCGGCCGAATATCGGCAACAAGACGGACCCCGATTTTGCGTTTACCTTCGGCAAGGGTCAGCCGGGTACCCATGTCAAGGGGCTGGTTGACCATGACAAATCCGCAGGCAAGCCCCTTAATTTTGACATCCGGAGGCAGGTTTGGCGTATTGATGCTGACGATTCTGTCTTCATGCCAAAAGATCCCCATGTCTGTCGCGCAGGTCAGCACTCTTCCGATATCTTGGCCTTGTGCGGTAAGAACCCGGCTGGCATGGCCTGGTCCCACCTTTCTTAAAGAGTCACCGGCAAAGGCGTAGGTAAAGGATGGCTGTTCCAGATTTATTAGACTTTCGGCCCCTAAAAATGTCTTGGTAAACTGCCGGGTACCTGCCTTAAAGGGCAGGGCAAACTCCCAGGGGTGGTTGATAAAGGGAAAATTCCCGATGTCCTGGTGGGACAGGGGCAGGCATGCACCGGCCCTCAGGGAATCCCGGGCACCCAGGCCGCATGGCATCAGGCCATAGGGGGCGCCTGCGTCCAAAAGATCACACCACAGCTTTTCAACCTTATCGGGTGAAATGAAAATTTCAAAACCAAATTCACCTGTGTACCCGCTCCTTGACACAATGACAGGGGTACCGTCCATAAGCTTTACCCCATTGGGGGCGTCAGGGTCCAGATCGCCCTTGAAGGAGAAATAGGGCATTTTGCCAAAAATGTCTTCTTTGTCCCTGATCAGGCCTGACACGATTTTCAAGGCATTCTTCCCCTGGACATCCAGTTTGGCAAGCTGTTCTGATAAATTTATTATTTCTATAGATTTGCCGCCACTGTGCAAGGTCAGATGCCTGGTGACCATTGCCCCCATACCTGCATTCACACAAACCATGAAGCGCAACTCAGAAAATTTATACACAATGGCATCATCAATGCAATATCCCTGATCATCTAAAAACGCGCCGTAAACACACCTGCCTGACAACAGGTCCCGGGTCTGTCTTGTGAAGCAGAAATCAAGCAGGGCAGGGGCGTCTTTTCCCTGTACCCGGATACAGTCCATATGGGATGTGTCAAACATACCCGCGGATTTAAGTACGGCAATATGCTCATTTTTAACCCCTGAGTCATACCATAGCGGCATGTCAAATCCGCCGAAATCAGCCATATTGGCTCCGGCATTTCTGTGCCATTCATTTAATGGTGTTTTTTTTAGATTATCGGTCATGGCAGTGCCCCTTTTCTATGGTATATTTTAAAAAATGTACGGCACCTTCAGGTTGTATGATTTATAAACCACAAAGGTTTCAACGGAATCTATGCCGTGAATTTTTGAAATTTCATCGGTGTAAAATTCAAGCAGATCAAATCCTTCTTTGAACAGAACCTGCACCATAAGATCATATCGGCCTGTGACCACGGACACGGAAATGACGCCTTTCAGGCGGCTGATCTCCTCTCCTTTTTCCACCAGATTTGTCTCGGACAGCTTAATGCCCACAATTACACTTCTATGGCCCGGCAGCATGGCCGGGTCCACAAGTCCGCAGAACTCAAGCACGCCTTCTTCCTGAAGCTTGAGAACCCTGGCTCTTACCGTATTTTCAGTAACGCCCAGCTTGTCGGCTATTTTTTTGAAGGGTTTTTTACCGTCTTTGAGTTCTCGGATGATACTGATATTGGTGTCATCAATTTTCATTTTTCTCTTTTTATTGCGTATGTTATTTTACCACGAAGAATACGAAGTTCACAAAGATATCAGCATACTATACTTCGTGTTTTTCGTGACCTTCGGGGGTTTAATCTGAACGTATTTTAACTTTATGATATTGAAGGTGCAGAGTCAAATAT
>NZ_JBFXHE010000151.1:0-9589 GCF_050177295.1 Desulfobacter sp. | reverse complement strand
TATATTTCGTGAAAATGCCTGGTCATAATATTCTGAGGCGGAATGGATATCATAGGATTCTAAGTGGCTTGAAAATTTTGGCATCGTATTTTTTTGTCTAAATCCAGAATTGTCTGGAATTAAAGTATCTTTGTTGGAAACGTGTAAACAAAATGAATTTTTCAAAATACCATCGGATATCGCTAAAGACAAGGTTAAAATTATACCCGGTGATTATGTTTCATTGTGCTCTCAGGGGAAAGCGCTTGACAAATAATTTTAAAAAATACACGATAGTACAGTGACTTTCGATAGAATTTTCACACAAAAAAAGAGTAACCCAGGGTAAAATAAAGATGATCACCAAAAGCCTTACCTACGACAAATTTCGTTTCGGTCAAGTCATAGATGATGATGTCTTAAAAGATACCTTCCGGATGAGGTATGAAGTCTATGTGGAGGAGTTCGGGTTTGAAGATAGAGCCGACCATCCGGGTGGATTGGAAACGGATGAATACGAAAAAGAGTCGATCCATTTTGCCTGCCTGAATGAAACAGATTCCGTGGTCGGCACCATACGCCTGGTGTGCCATTCAGACAAAGGGTTTCCCATTGAACATGCCACAAAATTAAGTTTACCAGGGGAAAAACCTGAGCCGGACAAAATCGGCGAAATTTCCAGACTTACGGTAACCAAAGACCTCAGGCGCCGTAAAGAAGACGGCATGTATGGCGTGGAGTCTTACTTAAAGAAAAAAGAAGGCGGTATACTGCCCGATGACGGGAGCATTCCAAAAGAGATGGCGGGCAGGAAAAACCCTATCATTGTCTTGGGGCTTTACCAGGTGATGCTCCATGAAAGTTTGCGACAGGGGCTGACCCATTGGTACATGATCACTGAAAAAAAAATATTCTATGCCCTGAAAAAATATGGATTTCTATTCCACCAAATCGGAGATCCTGTACAATATCATGGTGAGAGGGTTCCCTATTTTGCAGATATTCATGAACTGCTGGTCAATCTGAAGCACACCGATGCAGGCATGTATGACCTTATGCTTACCGGATTGGAAGAAGAGTACCGACCGGATATTTAATTTGGGAAGCAAACAAAGAATAATGAATATCAAAGGTTATACCTTTATTATTATAGTTGTATTGCTGGTTTGGGTATGTCCGGCAGTGGCTATGGACGGTGCGCAGATCGCACAGAAGGTGGTGGACCGGGATCAAGGGCAGGATGCCACCTTAAAAATCCGTATGCTGCTGATCGACAAGGGAGGCAAAAAGCGATTCAGAAGCCTGATCACTGTGGTTAAGAAATACGGGGATGTATCTAAAAGCTATATACGCTTTACCTCTCCTGCCGATATAGAGGGAACTGCTTTTTTAACCTGGGAAAACAAAGAGAGTGACGATGATCAGTTCCTCTACCTGCCGGCACTTCAAAGGGTGCGGCGGATTGTCTCCAGTCAGAAATCCAATCGTTTTGTCAACACGGATTATACCTACGAAGACCTGCAGTCCAGGGAAGTGGACCAGGACGTACATACGGTCCTAAGAGAAGAAAAGTTAGATGACCATGACTGCTGGGTTCTTGAAAGCATCCCCAAAGCCACAGATGATTCCCAATATGGAAAACGGGTTACATGGGTTGTCAAAGATATCTATCTGCCCATTAAGACCGAGTTTTATGATAAACGGAACAGACTTCATAAGATACTCACCGGTAAAGAAATTCAGAAAATCGACGGAATCTGGACGATCCTTGATGCAGAGATGAATGATCTAAATAAAAATCATTGTACACTGCTGAAGACCGATGAAATAGGATATAATCGCGGCATTCCTGATGAAATTTTTACCAAAGGATATATGAAACATAATCAGTAGAACCTATTCTTCTTCAAGATGCCATTTAATGCCCCGTTTATCAAGATATCGCTACGGATTTTTTATTTTATCAAGTTTTATTTTCCTGTTTTTTTTATGTCCTCAATCCGCATTTTGTTTCAATTCCATAATGATTTGCCGGTCTACCGATTCAACTCACAGTCAGTCGGTGAAGTCTTTGGAAGAGGAGGATGCACGTACGGATGACACCAGTAACCCATGGGCGCAGGAGGGCACACGGGATAGCGACAAGGATGAAGGCTTGTTTAAGCTGTCGGGGGAAGTGCACAACAAGTTTGCTCATGATGTAAGTGAGGACAATGATTCAGAAGATGATATGATGAATCATGTCCAGGTGAGGATCGGAACAAGCCTGGTGCATGCGGACCTTTGGCGTGCAGTGCTTTTTGTGGATGCAGATTATTTTTCTTATGGCAATGATGGAGACTGGAAAGAAGATGCAGATATCCGGCTGGGTGATGCCTCTCTTAACTTTAGAGGCGACGGGTTTAATATGAAGATCGGCAACCAGATCATCCGGTGGGGTAAAACTGATGCCTACAGTCCGCTGGATAATTTGAATCCCGAGGATTTTCGTGATGATCTTTCCGGTCGCCGGGATGACCGCAAACGTCCCATTCCCATGGCTTCCATGGATGTTTATGCCCGCAATTTAACCATTTCCGGGGTCTTTATTCCGTTTTTTGTCAAATCGGAATACGATCTTATAGGAACAGACTGGGCAGTATTCGGGCGAGCGGACGGGATAACGTTTATGGAAGAAGACCCTTCTGATTCTCTGGGAAACAGCGAAGGCGGAATTCGTTTGTCCGGCATTGTTGGACGCCTGGACTGGGCACTCAGCTGGTTGTCTGCCAGGGAAGATCTGCCAACACCGGATACCCTTGATCTCCCTGTGGGGTTTCCGCTTTCTGCAGGGAATCTGACAACATCTCAATTGGCATATTTTTTAACTGCCACCGGGAAGTCGGTGCTTCTCATTCATGACCGGCAAAATATTTTCGGTTTTGAATTTGAAACTACATTGCATTCTTTCGGGGTGAGAGGTGATCTGGCCTATATTGATCACACCAGTTATTTTACCCGGGACCTGGAGCGGATTCGAAAACCCGTGTTTCAGGCTATGGCAGGAATTGACTATAGCGGCGTAAACGACTGGTATGCCAATCTCCAGTTTTTGATCAGCCGGATCCGGGACTACGAAACCCGGATTGTCTGGGCCAAGGAGACAACACTGGCCATCAACGGCACCCTGTGGAAGGATTTTTTCAATGGAGATTTAAGACTGGAATGCCGCTATTATTATGACCTGTCAGGAGATGCAACTGTTTTGAATCCCAAGATCCGTTTATCTTTCTGGACGCCGGTGATATTTGAAATCGGCGCTGAATGGTTTGATGGAAGCGAGGAGACGATTCCGGGTCGTTTTCAAAACAACGACCAGGTGTATTTAACTGCTGAAATAAAATTTTAGATGCTACATATAATAAAATGCAGACTGAAAAGGGGAACATACCCGTCTTCAGCCGGAAGTCAGGGGAAGAATCTGCCCGGTTGCTGAATATGCGATAACACGCTCGATCATATCTGCCCCATAATATCTTTTCACCGTCTCTTCATCTTTATTTTCTTCAAAGGGCAGCTCAATGGGGGTTGATCCTGATTCAAAAAAGAAATGATACAGGTTTTTCTTTTTTGGCATGTTACCATAAATTTCTTTAAATTTTTGTGAGACTGTATTTAGATCGAGGCGAAGGGCCACGGCAGGGTTATTGTTTACATAGGAAAAGGAGGAAATTTGTCCGATTTTTTCAAACAAAAGGATATCTTCGTAAATTTTTAAATACTTTGGGTGAATCGTAATTAATAAGTCGTCCGCGCAAATGGTGTTAATCGCATATGACACTATGAGACGGTTACCCAGCATAGGGATATGTTTATTCCCTTTTCGGTATAACGGATGTGATGCCAGGCACCCGACTTCAACAAGGCGGCGCCCCTGGCTTCTTAACTCGTCGACCTGACTTTTAAATCCAATATCCATGGGAAGGCCTTCTTGTTTATCATCCGGAAATAGGCTGGCAGTATATATGGGCGTTTTTCCAGCCTGATTATCCGTCAAGCAGCCCATAAAGACCCTTGCTTCGGCATTGGAATGGTGCCGGATAATTCTCAATGGGGGAGTGGTAGGTCGAATAAACCCGGCTTTTACATAAACATCATGCAACAGGCTGAAACAGGACATATACTCTTCGATACTGCATGCCTCACAAAAGGTGACGTCGTCCAGATTGGTTTGAAGATCAGGAAGAGCGCCACGGATGATTCTTTTTCTAAAGTACGTCGGCACATAAGGCAACAACGATTTTGCTAATGTATTTGAAATATTCATAATGATTGAAATTAATGCAGTTATCATGCCAGTGTAAGAAAATACCTGAATTGCTTTTATAAAAGATCGTTTTTCATCGAGTTTAGGCATAAATATTCCATAAATAAGAAAAAAAAAGTTACGAAAATTACAGCAGTCGTTACAAAAATTGCACTTCCTGAACCCAAAAAAATGGGAACAGGGTTTCTTCTTCCAAATAGCTCTATAATTAGAATATATCAAGAGACCAAATGACCCGGCCCTGTTTTTGATTAATCATTTTTTGAATATCCGGCAGCCGTTCAAAGCATTCTTTCATCCCGCAGTGCATCAGGGCAATGCCCTGGTGGAAATCATCCCAGGCATAGGTCCCCACATCCGGGTAAAGTACAAGGTCTGCGTTTTTGACAAAATCACTGGTGGCCCTGCCGTGGACAATGCTGATGGTCTGGGAAATAATTTGCTTAATGCCGGGCGCTTTTTCTTGTGTTTTTGCCTTTGAGGGCTTTGATTCAATGCTCACGGCAATGACCATGTCTGCGCCCTTTCGAAGCAGAACATCTACAGGCACGGGGTTTAAAAGTCCGCCGTCAACCATCCACCGACCCTGGTGTTTAAATGGAGAAAACAGGGCAGGAATTGCAATACTGGAACGGACGGCATCCGTGACATCCCCGGTTTCAAAAATCACCTCTTCTTCGTTCAGGATATCCACGCCCACCAAGTATGTTGGAATCATCAGATCCAGGAAATCAGCACTGTTTACAGCCTTTCTCACAAGCTGGGCCGCCTTTTCTCCCCTAAGCAGCCCCTGTCTGGGCAGGGTATAATCAAAAATTTTCCTGCGGGTGTCTGATCGGGTTCGAAACAGGTCAATGGTGGACTGCTTTAATTTTTCAACAGAGGCGGTGGCCGCATAAATTCCGCCCACAAGTGCCCCCATGCTGGTTCCTGAAATCATATCAATATGGATGCCGGCTTCCTCCAACACTTTGAGCACTCCGATATGGGCCCATCCCCGTGCACCGCCGGCACCCAGCGCAAGCCCCAGCCGGATACCGGCAATTTCACGGGCAACAGCCCTCGGCCCCCGGACGGGAAAATATTTATTCGTATCTATCCGGTCGTTAACCGCTAACTCCGAACGCTCCACCCAGATGCCCGGCGTTTCGGAAAGTCCCAGACGCTGCTGAAGTTCCTGCCGAGCCACCCCTTTTTTTCCGTACAGATGGCTCACGCCCACCCGAATTCTTCCTAAAAACGCACTGGTTCCGCAAATTGCCTCAAGCGCTGAAAGCCGGGACTGAACTTCTCTGAGTTTTTCCTCTGTATTATGAATAAGCAAAAGTGTCCGGTCACACAGCCGGACAAAGAGCCGCTCCATATCATTAAGGCAATGGGTCAGATTGAAAAACACCACATCATAGGACTCTTTCAGGCCGGCCATCAGAACCGGCATAATCTCAGACAGCCTGTCGGAAAAACCGGTTTGCAACTGCAGCACATGAAACCTTGACAAATGTTCATACCAATGAATCTCTGCGGGCTTATAACTGTCTGGCGGCAGGAGTCTGAAAAGTCCAGGGTCCGGGCATTCCATCCGGGTCAGGTCATATTTATGCATGATTCTGTCAGCCTCAAGGTGAGGCTCAATTACCACCACCCGTTTATGTGATTCATTAGAAATATGAAAGGAGACGGAATATAAAAAATGGGATACGCCCAACTCCGGACCCGTAGCCGACACCGCATAAAATGTCGGGACCATGCTCTGACGCCTGCCGTCCTTTGCCTTAACACTCATGCGCTTGGCATAATAACGGCTCAGATACAGGCCAATACTTTTATTGGTTTTAATCAGAACATCAAAATTGTCACGGGTCAGACAAAATAAAGCCACATCCAGCGATGCCTCTATTGTTGAATTTCTGGACGCCTTTGAAAGCAGAGAGATCTCTCCGAAAAAATCTCCCCGTTTCAACTCAGTTACAAAAATCTTTTCCCCGTCTGCCTCCTTGAACACCGACACCGTACCCGAACGAATCACATACATGGAATCTCCGGGTTCGTCCTGGCGGCAGATAATGTCACCCTTGTGATAAAACTCCTTTTTAAACAGCCCGGCAATCACTCGGATCTGATCCACCGGCACCGATGAAAACAGTGGCACCCGCGAAAGAAAGTCATGAAGATCCTGTAAGTTAGTCAGCATAGAATTCAATACCTAAAATGGGCTGATACATTTTTTGCTATATCGCTTGCGCTATTTCTTACATTTTCTTCCAGCGGTTCACTTTTTCGAATGCGGATTCAGCTGTTTTCAATAGTGTTGATACATTCACCGGCTTTTTAAAATAATCCTCAAAGCCGACATCAAGGCATTCCGACAGTTCAAATAAAGAGGCATAGCCGGTAATGGCATAGATAATAGACATGGGCTTAATGCTTTTTACGCTCTTACATAATTCCATACCGTTCATCACCGGCATATTTAAATCAAAAAACATGACCATAATGTTATTCTCTTCGATAATTTTTAATGCATCCCGTCCATTTTCTGCGGTGAAAACCTCATAACCGGCTTTGGTAAATACCTGGGAAAGCAATCTTAAAATGGGGGGTTCGTCATCAACGATTAATATTTTTTTATTTTCCATCATTCTTTCTCCTTGTCTGGGTTGGGGTCTGAGATATTAATAGAAGATGCTGCGTCAAGGTCCAAGATTTCGGAACTTAAATACATTTTTGTTTTGTACTGAGTGATAGCCATCAGCTTATTTGTAATCTCAGCCAGCCGTTGTGCCTGGTCTCTAATTTCCTTGACATTTTCTTCTTGGATTTGCCCATGAGCGATTTCATCGATTAATAATTCTGAAAAACCTAAAATCACCATTAAAGGCTGATTAATTTCGTGGCATATGGCGCCTGCGGTTCGAACCACCGCTGTCAGTTTTTCCTTTTCTATTTTTGCGCGCTCATAGTTCTTTGCATTTGTAATATCCTCAATTGACAGTAAAACGGCCGTTCTCTTTTGTAATTGAAAGGGTTGCGTCGTTATTCTTAAATGCCTGCGCCCTATGGATTTAAAGGTCATGGATGTTTCAACCTGAAAATGCCCCTTGGTATTTTCAAAGGTATCATTGACTGTCATCCTCAATTTGCATTGAATGCACTCTTTTCCAAATCCGCAGCCCTCAGGGGTATCTTCGTGATGAATGCAGCCAAGGGCGGCCCCACCTACAACCCCGACGAGTTGATCATCCTTCTTATTTACAAATATGGAAACCATTCTGTTGGCCAAAACCAGTTTCAGGTCCGCGTCAATCACCGCGACCGCAATCGGTAAATTGTTAATAACCCGCAGGATATCATCCTTAGAAAACACTGTCGGAAAATCCAATATGGTTTCTTTTATTTTAATTTCATTGGACATTGAAACGCCCTTTGCCGTTATTGACGCATACGGGTAGACAGTAAAATAGCCATTTTCGAATCCATGGTTTCAACCAGCGTGCATGTTGCACAGCCATCAAGATCCGTACCGGTAATCATTCCGGGGATGCCGATCTTAAAAGGCAACGTGCATTTTACATTTTTTAAGGCATTCCCGGACACCATATTAAGCATTTCAGACAATGTCCCAAACCGCTTCTCCCAAGTCAGTTCATCTTTGCTTTCGCCCAAAAAATTGGATGCAAGTTCTGCCACCAGTGGTGCCGGTGAAATAAGATCTATATTTCCACAGATATCCCCGGTAAAATTCAACCGACATGCCAATGCGGTATTCAGGTCGATGCCGGACTCATTTAAAATCGTTTCAGGACCGGTTTCAACCGGCATAAAAAACATGGTCTCCATAACTTCAGAAATCGAATTCGTTATCGCTGTCATCAATACTTTCTTCATAATCGGCCTCTCCAATTATACTGACAATTAAATCTCTGAGCGCCTCAGGGGTAAACGGTTTGGTAATATAACCGGCAGCACCGGTGTCCATAAATTCTTTAATTTTTGAATCATTTCCCTCGGTTGAAATAACAATAACCGGAATTTCCTTGAACAGTGCTTCGGTCTTTACTGTTTTTAAAAAGCTGAGCCCATTCATTTCGGGCATGTTGTAGTCGGTCATAATCAAATCGACCCACTCTCCTTTGAGCACCGTTAACGCCTCTTTCCCGTTTGAGGCTTCAAGTATCCTGGAACCGCCGTATCCCGCAGCTGCAAGAGATCGTTTCAAAACGGTCCTCATCGGCATTGAATCATCTACAATCAATATTGAATAAGACATTTGCTTCCCTTTAGTTTCATTGAGCCATTTTTAATAAAATTTTCACTTCATGCATGTTGACCCCAAATTCGGCCATAATAGCGGTTATATCCGAGTGAGAGATGTTATGAATTTTCATTAACTGATCCTTGAATCGATACGACAGACCATCCGCCCCGACGCCGTTCCCCATCATCATACAAATGCAGTCTGCCAGATATACCCCTGCAACCTCTTTGTCATTCATCATGGAGTCATCCCTGAGATGATGGTGTTGGATCAGTTTAATCATTCGCGGGCTGAATTTCCATATTTTGCCAATCAAGGCACCCAGCTCAGCATGATCTATGCCCAGTACTTTTTTTTCCGCCTCCCTGAAGCTGTACCCGGATTTTTTTACAAGCGTATCAATTTTTTTATAGTCCTTGAACACATATTTTTCCAATATGATTTTACCGATGTCTTTGATCAGGGCAGCAGTGAAAATTGTACTTTTGTTGTTCAGTCCCAGACGTAAGGCAACCTGTTTGGCAATAACGGCGGAAGAAACTGAATACCGCCACATATCCCCCTGTTCAAGCCCATAGCCTTGCTGACGTCCGGACAGGACTTTTGCACTTGATTTTACCATGGCCAATTGAACGATTTGATCTGTACCGAGCATATTCACGGCGTCTTTAATTGACTCTGCAGGGATTTTTAACCCCAAATATGCTGAGTTACATATTTTAAGAATGTCCACGGTCATGACAGGGTCATACTGGATTATCCGGGCAATATCGTTTATTGAACTATCCGGCTCCTCAATCATTTCAAGCAAGCGGTTAGCAACCGCCGGCATCGGCGTTAACTCCTTTATCTCACGGATCATTTTCTCCAGTGTTGTCATATCTTCACTTCCTTGGATCCTGAGGTTTTCAGGAAAATATCTCCCGATGCAATTTCAATTCGAACCGTGCGGTTGATGTTCCCGCCCACTTCCTGCTTGTCTATCATCACCTTGTTCTTAAAAAACATTTTTTTTAATGCCAGATAATTGCGTTTTCCGATATTAAAAA
>NZ_JBFXHE010000150.1:0-9734 GCF_050177295.1 Desulfobacter sp. | reverse complement strand
CGGAACGAACCATATTTCTAACAGCAGTCCTACGAAGATCAAGAAAAATCTTATTGGGTATCCCAGCTTTTTTACAAGCTGACACCCAAGAGCGTCTAAAAACTTTTATTTTCCCGTCCCTGTTTCTATTTGGGAAAACATAAGGAACAATTTGACCTCCTATTTTCTGTAGTTTCCTTTGAATATCAAAAATTGCCCAAAGCTCATCATCCAGATAAATAGTACGACCCTCTTTGTTTGGCGGTTAATGAAATTTTCCCTGAAGCCCGACACGCTTTCTGCCAGTTGCATTATCTCAAAAATATCGCTGAACCGACAGCATCCGCTGATGAGACAATGAAAATTGAACTCAGGAAAAAGGTCCGACAAAATGCCGGGGACATCATCCGCCCGGAGCATGTGGAACAACCCGGAGTATTGACCGTAACGGGTTTGCTGCCGTCAGCTGTCATTGAAAATCCTACTGCCGAGGGGAAAACGGAACAACATTCAGTCGATCAGGTGGAGCAGGAACGGCAATCCATTGTGGATTCGCTGATACGCAGGGTGCGTTATCTGTTGACTTTAAAGGGACGTCCACCATTCCGCATGGCAGGCATTGAAATGTATCAAGGCTTTAGGGAAGTCTGTGATTGTCTGGAGGTATTTATCGCTCATATTCCAGATGAACGGCTGATCCGGTTACAGCACGGTCTGAGTGAAGCCCTCAAATGCTTTACGGATGACTATGATCAATTGAGTGAAGTTGCCGGCTGGCTGATTCATATCTCGACGTTGCTCGACCCAGACGAAAACCCGTATCGAACGGGAGATGAGGTAGAAAACGAACTGGTTGAGTACCTGGACCAGTTACTTGAGCAAAACAAGGATAATCCGACACTGTTCACCACTGCGAAGAACCCAAAGAACTGCTTTTACAAACTTTCGGCAGGACTCTTCCGTTCCGATATAGATCGTTTTTCGGGTTTTAAGAAATACCAAAATTTTGTACCAAACAGCATCCGAAAAATTTGCGTTTCCCATAGGTTATCCCTCCAGATAGATGATATTGAGGAGGATAAGTTATGGGCGGTCTGATAAATGTCAACAGAACTAAAAGTTTTTAGGCGAAAACATTGCACAGTTTAGAAAAAAAGACAGCGCCACCATCAAAATGAAAATTGATTTTTTATACATGAAGCCCTCTTAAATTATTTTGTTTAACAAAATCCATTCGGATTAGTGTTGTCAACTTACAAAATCAAGTTTAAAAAAAACAACCAAAAATGGCATTGGTGACGCGTTGCTGGTGAATTCGGGAATTTTTTTGTAACTTTACACTGATATAAAAAGCCGGTATAGTTTTATCCTTTTTCAGGTCAGCAAAAGCGGCCTTGTCTTCAGATAACTGAATACAGGACACAGGATGAATCCCAAAGAAATTCCCATTAAAGATCTTCTTCCCCACAGGAACCGGATGCTTCTTATTGAACGTATCATTGCGGTGAATGAGTCCGAAACCGTGTCCAGTGCCGTGGTGTCGGATCACTGCCCCCCTTGTCTTTGCAGGGTCGGCAAGCCCCATTGTCATGGTGGAACTGACTGCGCAGACCGCCGGGGTCAACAACAGTATCAACCGGTTGCAGACCCGGGGAAAAGAAGACGGCACCATGGGATGGATTGCCGGTGTTAAATCCGCTCTTTTCCATATGGACAGCCTTCCCGTGGGGGGGCAACCCTGATCACCCGGACCCGGAACAGTTTCTCCTTTGAAAATTTCAGGGAGGTTGCCGGAACAGTAATGTTGGATAAAACCGTTGCAGCAAAAATCACGTTGCAGCTTGTGTCGGCATAAAAAGCCGAACCGCCTATATGAATTATTCAGGACGAATCATTAAACAATGACAACCAATCATACGTTAGGATAGTTTTTCCATGTCCCAGAAAACAGACACAAAAACCGCTGTCATTACAGGGGCAAGCCGGGGTATTGGCCGGGCCATCGCCATTGAACTTGCCGGGCAGGGGTATTATACCATTATAAATTATCACTCGGACAAAGACGGTGCCGCCCATACCCTTAAACAGGTCAAGGTTGCCGGTTCCAGCGGAGAGATCATGCAATTTGATGTGGCGGACAGGGAACAGTCAAACGCCGCAATTGACACCATCATGGGCCGGTGCGAGACCATTGATGTGCTGGTAAACAATGCAGGGATTGTTGCTGACAGCCTGTTCATCATGATGAAGGAAGAAAGCTGGGACAAGGTGATCCGAACCAGTCTTGACGGATTTTACAATATGACAAAACCGGTTCTGAAAAAAATGGTTCGCCAGAAACGGGGGGCTGTTGTCTCCATCGCATCTTTGTCCGGCCTGACAGGAAACCGGGGACAGGCCAATTACAGTGCGGCCAAAGCAGGACTCATCGGTGCCAGCCGCAGCATTGCAACCGAAGTGGCACGGCTCGGCATTCGTATCAATGTTGTGGCACCAGGACTTATTGAAACCGATATGACCAAGGATCTGACCCTTCCCAATGTCAAAACCATGATTCCCATGGCCCGGATGGGCCGGCCCGAGGAGGTGGCACGGGTGGTAAAATTTTTGTGTTCAGATGATGCATCCTACGTCACCGGACAGGTGATCTCGGTCAACGGCGGCATGCTCTGATGCTTATGGTAAGAAAATTTTTCCTGGGGGCTGCCTTTGTCCGGGACAATGGGGCTGCCATGGGTGCCATGGCTGTTGTCATGGATGAAATCAGCCAGTGGCTGAAAGGGAATTTCAACACCACTGTTTTCGATGCAACCATCGAGGATGAGCCGGAACCCGGCAGAATCTTCCTGGTTCCAAAAGAAAAGGCTATGACCCGTTTTATCCAGGACATCGTTCTGGTGCTGTCCGAACAGCCGGGCGTATTTAAAGCGGTCATTATCCGCGAAAGCCAAGACTCTTACACCCTTCTTCGTTTTGAAGCGGTGGCACTCAATGAAGATATTAACCCTAACGTATTTGCCGCCCCGAAATGAGACAGAAAACAGCCCTGGGATATCTCTTTGTATTTGCTTTTTTAATGAGCGCAGGGTGCGCAGGATTACCGCCTATTGTTTCCCTGGACAATTTTTCGCTTGGTGAACAAAGCCTTTCCCATGAGTTGAACCAACTGTTTCCGGCTGATTCGTTCCAGTTTGTCCACGCTATAGAGTTGACCATGCCGGGCAGCCATTCAGCCATGCTCATGGGCGTTGTAAATATCCATCCCCGGCACCGCGCCATCCATTGTGTGGTCATGACCCTGGAGGGACTGGTTCTTTTTGAAGCGGACCACACCAGTGATGCGTTCATAATTCACCGGGCCATTCCCCCCTTTGACAGCCAGGCCCCTGTTTTCCCCAAGTCTATAACCTTGACGGCGGCATTTCCATCACGATACACTTTAACCATGACCCTGACAGATGCGAGTTTAATTTCTGATACCTTTTCTTGCGGTGACAATAAATGAAGCCGAAGCTGAGTTATCCCAGATGGACAAAGCTTGACCGGCAGACCGAATTTCATCTGCCCCCCCATGGACCTGTTGTGTTTGCAGCGGCCCTGCCCGGCCATATAGACGTCCAGTTTATTGATGAGAATGTCCAGACCATTGACTATGACGAAGAGGTTGACGTGGTTGCACTCTCCATGATGCTCACCATCCAGGTCAACCGCGGCCTTGCCATTGCAAAAAAGTTCCGGGCCAAAGGCATTCCGGTCATTGCCGGCGGCATTGCCACCATGCTCCATGCAGAGCAGATCGCAGGCCAGGTGGATGCCGTGTTTCTTGGAGAGGCTGAAGGCCGGATGGAAAAGCTTTTTGACGACCTTGAAAAAAAACGCCTGGCCCCGGTGTACGATTATCTTTCCTCACAGCCGCCCATTGAATCCGTGGGTCCGGCCAGAAGGGATATTCTTGACCGGGACCTGTACAACTACAAAGGGGTGCAGATGGTGGATCTGGTCCATGCCTCCCGGGGGTGCCGGTTTAACTGCTACCCCTGCGCCGTGGCCTACCTTGGGGGACGCAAATTCCGGCCCAGACCCATTGACAAAACCATTGAAGAGCTGGCCGGCATTGACAACAACCGTCTCTTTATCGTGGACAATTCCCTGGCCCAGGACAAACAGTGGGAACTGGACCTTTTCCGGGAGATGATTCCGTTAAAGAAAAAATGGTGCTGCCACCCCATTGAAAACGACCCCAAGGTGCTGGACCTGGCAGCCCAGGCAGGCGCCTGGTATGTTTACCAGGCCGTGTTTGACACTTCGGATGTCATCCGGGACAGAATCAAACGCTACCATGACCATGGCATCGGTGTAGAGGGTACCATCCTTCTGGGCCTTGATCACCACACCGAAGACTCCATTAAAAGGCTCATTGATTTTCTTTTGGAAATTGATCTTGATCTGGCTGAATTCACGGTTCTGACGCCGTTCCCCCACACCCGGGCCTGGGAAGAGCTGAACCGCGAGAAAAGGATTCTATCCTATGACTGGGATGCGTATTCAGCGGACAAGGTGGTGTTCCAGCCCAAGAACATGGCCCCGGAGCGCCTCCAGGAACTGCTCCGGTATGCCTGGGACTCCTTTTACCAGGATGAACCCCAGAATATCAAAATGTACAAGCTGTTAAAGACGGTCATCCGGAAAGAAAAAGCGGATAACACCTATCGTCCCAGGAACCGGGACCTTGTCCGGTCTGCGTTTGGACGACCTGCAGCTCAACAGATCTGATACACCGGATTAAGTCGCTCCAGCGGCCCGGAGGAGGGCAGTTATCGGTTTTCTGGAAAAATTTTGCTTTTACAACGTACTCGGCAATTTGCCCCCGGTCTGCTGAGATTAACCCTTATTATGAGATAATCACCCAATGACACCAACCCATCCTGCAACCGTTGATACGCGTAATGGCTTCCTGTTTTTCTGGGATGATATGCCGTCGATGACATCCACCCCCGGCAGCTCCTGTTTAAGTCAATGGTATCCAGCCGTATTTACCGAACATGGCATCACTTATAACAGTGCTGAACACTATATGATGGCACACAAGGCCCTTCTGTTTCACGATGATCAAGCGTACCACCGGATTATTCAATCCGATCACCCCTCAGAAGCAGCAAGCCTTGGCCGAATGGTAAAAAATTTTGATGAACAGATCTGGAAAAATGAGCGCTTCAAAATAGTCACCGCAGGCAGCATTCTTAAGTTCGGACAAAACAGTGAATTAAATTGCTATCTCCAGCAAACTTCCCCTAAAACCATAGTTCTGGCAAATCCCTGGGATAAGATCTGGGGCATAGGCCTTGATGAATACGCTCCTGATGCAGGCATTCCGACCAACTGGAAAGGCCTTAATCTGCTGGGATTTGCGCTCATGAATGCCCGTGAAGCACTTGGGGGGTAGGTATAACTATCCGCGAAACCTTTTAAAAATCAGACTGGTATTAATGCCGCCAAAGGCAAAATTCTGGACAGCGGCATAATCAATGTTTGTCTCCATCAGCCGGGGGGTATGGCGGATCATGGCGCATCGGTCATCCACCTGGTCCAGATTAAGCGTGGGGACAATAAAACCCTTTTCCATCATATAAAGGGTGAGAATGGTTTCGATGACGCCGCAGGCTGCAATGGTGTGTCCCATGTAGCTTTTCAGGCCGCTGACCCATGGGGTGTTTCCATAGACATTGTTAATGGCCCGGGCCTCGATCACGTCCCCGATGCGGGTGGCCGTGGCATGGGCACTGATAAAATCAATCCGGTCCGCAGCGATCTGCGCATTTTCAAGGCCCATTTCAAGCACCTGGGTGACGCCTGCAAGATCGGGCATAATAAGGTTTCCGCCATTATTATTGGTGGAGAACCCGATCACCTCCCCAAGGATTGGTGCGCCCCTTTTTCTGGCAGATTCAAATTCCTCCAGCATGACCGCGCCGGCCCCTTAGCCCACGACCAGCCCGTCCCGTTCAGCATCAAAGGGCCGGGGAGTTTTATGCGGGGTGTCATTATAATGGGTGGAACAGGCCAGCAGATTATCAAATACAGCCACTGTGGTGGTATCGTACTCTTCGGAACCGCCGCAGATCATGGCGTCCTGCACCCCGAATTTAATCAGCTCATACCCGAACCCCATGGACTGGCTGCTGGTGGTGCAGGCTGACGGCGAACAGATGACCCGGCCGGTTATCCCAAACATCCGGGTGATGTTGACAGCGGTGGTATGGACCATTGATTTCAGATAATCTGCAGCCGAAAGGGAGAACATTTCAGTGGACTGCGCATTGAAGCAGGCCTGGTAGACTTTTTTGAGAACAGAGGTGGAGCCGTGGGAGGAGCCAAAGGCGACCCCGGTTCTTCCCGAAGAGAGCACTGCCCTGTCAAGCCCGGACTGTTCGATGACATCATCCACAACCCTGCAGGCAGCAAAGGAGACCGGCCCCATGGTTTTACGGTATTTTCTTGGAAAGTCGTAAGCCACATCCTGGTCCACTGTTCCGAACACGCTGGTATTGAGCTGCTCAACCAGAAGTTCATCATCCCTGATGCGGCCCACACCGGAGGTGCCGCTTTCAAGGTTTTTAAGGATATCCGCCTTGCAGCAGCCAATGGGCGTGATGGCAGAACATCCGGTTATGACAACGCGTCTTTCCATAAGGGAACCTTAAGCCCTGTCAGCCATGGCCTTTTCAATAAAATCAACGATCTCGTTGACAGTTCGTATGGTCATGGCTGCCTCTTCTTCATCCCGGGTCAGCTTGGTTTTCATCAAGGTCTCAATTTCCCGGAGCAATTCTATGGCATCAATACTGTCAAAGCCGTGGACGGCATTTATGTCTTCTCGCTCCATTCTCCATCGTCCTTTACTTTTCTGATGATCCTTCGGGCGTTTCTGCCCAAGCTTGTCTTCATCCTGACAATTCAGTCCCAAAGCATATAGTCATTACTACAATTCATTGTGAATGAAAACATTGATTCACGGCGGTGCAACCGTCGTGGGCATCGTTGTTCACCAGCGGTAGGGTGGGCACGCTTTTTGTGCCCACCGGTTGTCTGTTGTTCTGATTATATCTCGGCGCCATTAACTTCCGCCGTGGCAATGATACTGCCCAATGGCGTAGGGGTGGAATCGTTCCGATGATTGACTGCGTTTATCGCCCACTCTTCAAGACGCACCCGATCACGTTGGAAGATCATCATGTGCGTCGACCCGCCAAATTCGAAGTGGCCTATCTTGTTGCCGCGGGTAACTCTGACGGGGTCATTGCCCTCTTCCACGATGTACGGTGAGTTGATAACACATGTCGACACCTCGACCATCCCAATACAGATGAGCGCAACATAACCGCATAACTCGTGCTCGAAAATGAATATGGCACGGGTCGCGACATGACCAAGGTAGGGTTGAGATTCAGTGCCCTCCCATGTACCTGGGGCTTCTCCCTGCCACGGCCGCTGTGCAAAGTACGTTCCCGGTTGGACCCACGAGCGGACAAGGTAGCCGTCGAGCGGTGTCTGCCAGCGGTGGAAGTGCGTCGCGGACAGGAAACCCTGGTAGATCTGACCACCTTCGAAGCGCTTTGCCCACTGTTTTTGTCCCCCGAAGATGTCGAGCAGAGAGTAGTTGACGTCCTTGATCCAGAAACCTGTTTTAAGCGCCACATTGTTCTCATATTGCCAGGGTGTCGTTTCACAGCCAATGTTGATATTGATGGCCGAGTCCCCCTGGAACGGCCGCGCGCCTGGTACAAATTCTCTGATAAAGAATGAGTTCCACGAGTCGTAACCATACCCCGGTGCTTGGGGATCACACACCATTTGATCCCACACGCCGGCAGCCCAGGCACGCTCAGAGATCCATGATCCTTCCTTTTCAGGGTTATTGATGTCCAGCTTGTCGAGCGATTCGCTGCTCTTCAGGAATGTATTCCACGCATTGAGAATGTTTTTGAATTGGAGATTGAACGTCTTGTCGTGGAACAATGCGAGACCGGACTCCGTGGCCATTGAGATCGCCAGCAAACCGTTCATTGGCGTGCCAACCATTTCCGTCGCATTAAACGAAGGTGAGGTCGATATGATTTCGTTCAGAATTTCAAAAAGGCTGTCGTAGTCTCGGATCCAAAGAACATCGCCATCCTTGTCCTTGATCTCCTCTCTGGTCTCTTTGCTGAGCCTGTTGACGACAGCGTTTGCCTCCTCAATCATGGACGTCACCCACATCCGGTAAACACTATGCCGTGTCACCCAATTCTTGAAGTCCTGAACCTCGGGTCGCATCGGTGCAAGTGCGCCCGCCTCTTTTTTCGCGGCAATGGCGTCGCGCATCGGGACCAGGAACTTGGCGGTCGCCCAGATTCGGTTGGGAACCCAGAAGCCCATCTGAATGGGACCGGCATTGTCGAGTGTAAGAAGGTTGGATTTAGTCATTTTGTTCTCCTTTGAAGATTGATGTCACTGATAGTGTTTGAACAAACCGGGCGCACGATAATGGAGTGACCCGGCTGCCCGATTTTGGGGGAGCGGCAACTTACACGCGCTCCGGTTAAGTGATTCATACTTTCAAATTAAATCCCAGATCACTTCGGCCAGTTTGTGCTCATCTTTTCAGAACCTGAAAAATAACGCTGGGATTACAAGCGGTTGATAGTGCCCTGAATTAGATTTCTTCATGAGTGGCCCATCTTATGATCAACCCCAAAATACTCAATGCGTAAGTTTATGACATTGAAGTCCGATTCAAATATCGATGATAAAATCTTTGAACAGGCCAATTGTACAAGCCTGTCCTCAAGCACCGGGATTCCCAGTGGCCGTTCTTTCCCATTTTCTTTTGGAATGTAACATCGTTTCACCAGTTTGGCCCGATACCGCTTTTGTCTCAGTTTCTGAGCCAATGCCTGAATGTTGGCTTCCAGGTTAACCCTGTAAGCCTCTGCCGTTATCTGATCTACGCCACTGGCAGCTTTCTTGTTCAAATCCTTCCAGCAGTCCATCAAGAATCGGTAGTTGATACATTTGTACAGGTTTTGAAACCGGTGTTTCCCACAAACTTTCGCCTTAGTTGCTATTCCCCGCAGTGAGGTTTGCTCGTATTGCTCCAGCCCTACTTTGTCCGGTACGAGTTTCCTTTGCAGGCTACGTACTTCCGTCAGGTCCTTCCCCATGTAGTGGGCTTTCCCCACCTCCGAGTAATATGCCTGATAAGACACCCCATTGGCATGTAGAGATCCATCGGGAATCCGATTTCCCTCCCACCAGGAATCTGCTCCTAACATTTCAGGGGTATAATGTACCATAATTTCCTGGAACCTTTGGGGCTTCCCGAGTTCTACAGCGTATATCTTCCTGCATGCCACGGCCTGGGGACTCCGGCGGACCTCCACATCCTCGCCAATAGCGGATGCTTCTGTATTGCCTTCGGCGACCGTTAAAACCCTCGGCGTCCGCGGGTTGCTCTCTCGAAGCTGTACCAGCACTTCAGGGTGCACGACCACCCCTGCGGCCTACAGGATTCTCTGCCTACGCTTAACCCATCTTGTTCAATACCCTTTTCATTGCTCTTTCGGTTAGGTGAGTCCATCTGCGCTTGTGTCCTATAGTGTTCCAGAAAAATAAATTGGACTCTCTTGGAAGATGATTTATTATGTATTTTCAGGCAATAACGAATGCATAATAATCAGCTTTCAAGGAGACACTTATGCTATATTTTCGGTTAAATT
>NZ_JBFXHE010000149.1:0-9784 GCF_050177295.1 Desulfobacter sp. | reverse complement strand
TGCGTGAAAAACACGACAAAAGGTTTCAAGCAGGAAGCTGTCGCCGTTTTTATGGACCATTGCCATATCCGTGCCGCGCAAAACATCCGCCAGAATCTTTGTCCGGGATGGATTCATGACAGGTGCACAGATTGCCACCTGGTGAAGCAAACGGCCTGCACGGTCAAATACGGCGATATGATTCACGTCTGATTCAGAAACCATATTATCCGGAAGAACACTTTTTATGGTTCCCACATCATTGAGATAGGCGCCCTGCCGGATTTGCAGGTTATCGGAAAAGAGACGGGCCCATGCCTGGGTATTTTTCCGGCTCAGACAAAGACTGAGCCGGACACGCTTTTCCGCCTCCATCAAATGGGAGTGAAAAAATGCATCCGTGCGCTGCCAAAGAACGGCGAGCGTGATAACCAGGGTCAGGCAAAAAGGCAGCAACAGGGATAAAAGGAAAAAAGCTGCCTTTTTTTTAAGTGTGATATTCTTAAACAAGATCGGGCTGACTCTCTGATTTGGCGACTGTCGAACGGTCACAGGGATTTGTCTCAGTTTTCCCGGGATATGTTTTCCGTGTAATGAAGCATATCCACGACAACCTGATAAAAGGAGGGATCACGAACGGTAAACGAATCAACCTCAAGCTGCTGCCGCAGCGCAGGATCAACAGCAGACGTTCCATCTTCCGAACAGGTGCCTGAAGAGATCGACAAAAGAATCTGCTGTATCTGGTTTATCATTTCCCGGGACACGCCTTTTCCGGCCACCCATGGTTCATTGGGAATGGGCGGGGTTTTTTCGATGATTTTCAAACAATTGCCGCACTGCTGCATGGCATTTCGAAAATTGCCGTCATAAGTTGCCCCGGCATCGGCTTTTCCATTGATCACCCATTGGGTCACATCAGGATGCTCCCCAAGAAAAAGGTTTCTGGAAAAAAAGGTTTGGGGATCAATCCCGGCTTTCAAAAAAAGCATCAGGGGATAGTAATATCCACTGCCCGATGTCCGGTTGACAAAGCCGAAACTATACCCTTTCAGATCCCTAAGATTTTGGGCCGGGTTGTCTTTCCTGGTAAAAATATATCCATAATAGAAATCAGAAGGGTCATCCCCGGAATTGCTCACGGTTGCAATATAATGTACATCGGATTCATGGGTCATCAGGGCTCTGGCATAGGACTGGGAAGAAAAATGCGCCACCTGGATGCGTCCGTTGGCAAGGTGGGTTAAAATATCTTTATCTTCAAGGAAATAGTTGATTACAAATTGTTTTCCAAGCTTCTCACCAATATAATTTAAAAGTGGGACAAAGGCCTGGTTCATAACATCCTCGGACTCCAGATATTCCACACCGAAATTGATGACATCGCCTGCCCAAGGCGTCCCGGGTTCTGCACTGCCCGGGGGATTGTCTTTCCCCCGGGCCAATGCGCCATGACTAAAAATCCAAGCGCAGGATATGACTAAAACCGTCAGCAGGATACGAAACGCCCGGTAATGCCGGATACATCTATTTTTTATCAAATTATTTTCCATCATTGTTTTCCATAAAAAGTCCGGCTCTCCCCCACCCTTTCCTGAATTTATACACGACCCTGCCCTTTTAGCCAATCGGGTACGGCAATCCAAAAAATTTCTTCATGTAAATATGAGAAAACTATTAGATAATAATTAGGATGGGAAATTTTTTTGCCTGTTTCCCAGGATTTTATCAGATTTATCAGATTTCATCGAGTCACGCCTTTGTCCCGTAAAATGTTATGAAGACTGCCTGTTTTCAGCGTCAGGCCAGGCAGGTATGGATTGTCAACGATAATGTTGATATAACCCCCATGGGCGGCAAGCCCGCAACAAAAAAAACAACAGGAAATACCATGAAATTCAAAAAAGTGACTGCCCGGTTCGATGCAGACAATATTGAACTTGCCGAAGAAGTGATCTGCCATATTTTCTTTTCATTAAACCTGAAAGGCGTAATCTGCGAGGTCCCCATCCCCGAACCGGATGAGGGGTTCGGCACCCGGACCCTGAAACGGCCTGAGCACAACAGCATTATCGGCTACCTGCCGGACACGGATGATTCCGATATTATGATTTCCAAAATCAGGGAATGTCTGGCAGGATTGTCGGATATGGCTGTGCAGGTGGATGTTTTATCGGAACGTGTGGACGAAAAAGACTGGGCCCATGCCTGGAAAGACTATTTCAACGTCACCCGGATTACGGACAAAATTGTGGTGAAACCCGAATGGAAGGACTATACCCCTGCACCCGGACAGATTGTCATCCACATTGATCCGGGCATGGCATTCGGCACAGGCACCCACCCCACCACATCCATGTGCCTGGCCCTTTTGGAAGAACATGTACAGCCGGGCAAAACCATGCTGGATGTGGGGTGCGGGTCCGGCATACTGATGATCGGGGCCGCAAAGCTTGGGGCAGGCGCCATGACCGGCATTGACGTGGACCCTGTGGCCGTGGAGATCACCCGGCAGAATCTGGAAAAAAACGGGATTGCACCGGAGCATTTCAGCCTTGGGGCAGCAACCCTGGATAAAACACCTCAAGTCCGGTACGACCTTATCTGCGCCAACATCATTGCCCAGGTTATCGTCTCCATCATGCCGGATATCGCAGCCCGCCTGGCACCGGACGGGACTGCCATCCTTTCGGGCATCATTGAGGAGCGCGTACCGGACATTTACGCAGCCCTTGGGGCCGAAAACCTTAGGTGCGTCAGGAAAATCAACCACGAGGAGTGGGTGGCGCTGGTGGTTCGTTTGAGAACACCTTGATTCCCTGTCATAAACATGGTTTAATCCCCCCGAACAGTAACACATGGTGCCCCAGAGCCCCCAAAAAAAACAATATTAAGAGACAAGGGGATATTTTGCCGGAACTGAACATTGAAACCGTAAACCACACAACGGCAATGCTTTTTTCAGGACGGCTGGATGCCCCGGGCGTGGCCCGGTTATGGGATACCGCAGTGAAAACGGTTAAAAAACCAGGCCAGGAAAAAATCCGGATCGACCTTGGATCCGTTGATTACATGGACATGGCCGGTGCCACCTTTATCTCCCATTTAAGCCGTCTGGCAGGCAGCACACCGGCAGAACATCCCGACTTCGTGACCGGACTCAAAAAAGAGTTTTCCCCGCTTCTGGAACTGGCCCAAAAATCAAAAAACAAGGCATTGCCCCCGCCACCAGAGATTTCCTACATTGAAAAGACCGGTGAAGATCTGGTTACCTCCCTTGAAGATGCTAAAATGTTCATCTCCATGGTCGGAGAGATCACGGCGGCCCTGTTTTCCTGCATAAAAAATCCAGGCCGTGTCCGGTGGGCCGACACCTGGATGGTGGCGGAACGCTCCGGGGTGAACGCGCTGCCCATTGTGGGGCTGATCTCATTTATCGTAGGCCTGGTCATGGCCTTCCAGGCTGCCATTCCCATGCGGATGTTCGGGGCGGAAATATATGTGGCCAACCTCATCGGCATTGCCATGGTCAGGGAGCTTGGGCCGCTGATGACCGCCATTGTGCTGGCCGGCCGGTCCGCATCTGCCTTTGCTGCGGAAATCGGCACCATGAAAATCAACGAGGAAATTGACGCGCTCACGGTCATGGGCATGGAGCCGGTCAGGTTCCTGATTGTGCCCCGGGTCATTGCCGCCACCCTGATCACGCCGCTTTTAACGGTATTTTCCAATTTTGTGGGCATCCTTGGCGGTATGGTTGTCATTCTTTCCCTTGGCTATCCACCAATCACCTACTACAACCAGATGGTTGGATTTGTCTCCTGGGAAGACCTTGCCGGGGGCCTTGCCAAATGTTTTGTATTCGGCCTGCTCATTGCCGCTACCGGCTGTATCCGGGGGTATCAGACCCTGAGGGGGCCTTCTGCCGTGGGCGATGCCACCACAAGGGCTGTGGTATCCTCCATCATTTTAATTGCCGTGTTTGACGGTATTTTTTCCGTAATTTTCTTTTATCTGGGCATATGAACGAAACCATTATCAATGTCCGGCACCTTTTTGCCGGGTACAACAACAACGCCATTATGGAAGATCTCAACTTTGATATTCAAAGCGGTGAGGTGTTTGTTATCCTCGGCGGTTCCGGCTGCGGCAAAAGCACGGTGCTCAAACACATGATCGGCCTGGTGCCGCCAGTGTCCGGCCAGATCTTCATCCATGGCGAAGATATGGTAACGGCCCGGGGAGAGGCGCGCAACCGCCTGCTGGCCACCATTGGCGTGGCGTTCCAGAACGGGGCCCTGTTCGGCTCCATGACCGTGCTGGAAAACATCATGCTGCCCCTGGTGGAGTTCACGGATCTCCCCCGGGAAGCCATTGAAGCCATTGCCCGGGTCAAACTGGATCTGGTTGATATGGGCCATGCCCTTTATCTTCTGCCCGACGAGCTGAGCGGCGGCATGAAAAAAAGGGCAGCCATTGCCCGGGCCATGGCCCTTGATCCGGCCATCCTGTTTCTGGACGAACCCTCTGCCGGGCTGGACCCCTTGACCTCTGCCGAACTGGACCGCCTGATCCTGGAACTGGCAGGGTCCCTTAAAATCACCTTTGTCATTGTCACCCATGAGCTTGAAAGCATTCTGACCATTTCCGACCGGGTGATCATGCTGGGCAAAACGGAAAAAGGCATCATTGCCCAGGGCGATCCCAAAACGCTCAAAGCGGATCCGTCAAACCCATATGTATATAATTTTTTTAACCGGAACCCATCATAATTTTTTGGAACCCGACCCATGACCCAGAAAACCAATTATTTTAAACTCGGTCTTTTTGTTATCCTGGCCTTTGCACTGACTGCGGCCATGCTTATTGCCTTTGGCGCAGGCCAGTTTCTCAGGACAGAAACCCTTGCCGAAACCTATTTTAACGAATCTGTCCAGGGTCTGGACATCGGCTCGGAAGTTAAATACAAAGGGGTAAAAATCGGCGCTGTAAAATCCATCACCACCCCCACAAAGGTTTATGACATTGCCTCAAATTACGTTCTGGTCACCTTTGCCCTGTCCGAAGACTGTTATGTGGGCCAGACCGGAAAAAATCCTAAGGAACGTATGAAAAAAGCAGTCAAAGACGGCCTTTCCGTATTTTTATCCTTTAACGGCCTGACCGGCTCCGCATACCTGGAAACCGATTATAAAAGAAACGGGCCGGATGAACTTAAAATCACCTGGACCCCTGAAAACCTTTATGTGCCGTCCCGGTCCAGTAACATCAAACAGGTATCGGACGCACTCAGCCAGGCAATGGAAACCTTGGGCTCCCTGGACTTCAAAGAGATGAAAGAGGAGCTTTCGGCCCTTCTCAAGGGACTGAATATCACAAAGGTATCTGAACAGGCAGAAAGTTTGCTCAGGGAACTTCGCCAGACCAACAAGGACCTGGCCAAAATCCTGACATCCGGCCAGGTCAAACAGCTTCTGACCGATGCAGGCGCATCCGTGGCAGACTTAAAGCAGATTGTTCAGGCAGCAAAAGTTCCCATCAAACAGACCCTGGCAGATATCAATACGGCATCAGGCAGTTTCAAACGCATGGCCACCGGCCTGGAACAAGGTTACGAAGGAAAATTGACCGAAATGTCCGAAAAAATGAATACGGTTCTGGCCAGCCTTGAAAACACATCCCGGTTACTGGAAAACATGATCTGGACAAACGCGGATGTCATCGAAAAAACCATCGGGAACCTGGAGGATACCACTGAAAACCTCAACCAGTTCACCCGGGAACTGCGTGAATACCCGGGCAGGATTCTCATGGAAGCCCCGCCTGCCAGAAAGACATCAACATCAGGAAAGGAGAAATAAACCGTTATGAACCGCCATCGCCCCTTAACGCTTTTGCCCCTTTTTGTGATGATGGCCTGCATCTTAACGGCACCAGCCTTTTTTGCCGGATGCGGGATTAAAAATGATTACACGGAAAAACAGATGTTCAAACTTTGTGCAGACTGCAACAATCCTGCCGGCCAAGGCAACCGGTCAGCCGGGGCCCCGTTGGTGGTCAAGCGACTGGACATTTCACCGGAATTCGGCGGCGCGGGATTTGTCTACCGGATCGATCAGAACCGGTTTACCCAGGATTATTATAACAACTACATGACACCTCCGGCCCGTATGATCAGTGATGTGATGTTTGAAGCCCTGGTCAACTCGCCTCAGTTTGCACCTGCCCCCCAAAACCAGGTTCCGGACGATATTTTCCAGTTATGGGGTAAAATCACAGCGCTTTATTGTGACCAGCGCAACGCATCCGCGGTATCAGCCGTGATGACCATGGCCCTCAACCTTGACCGGTTAAACAAAGACGGGTTCACACCGCTTCTGGCAAAAACCTATTCCGCGCATATTCCCCTGGGCAGCGACACCAGCCCCAAGGGGTATATAAAGGCCCTTAACCGCGGACTGACCCGCATTGTTAATAATATTCTGTCGGATTTTCAAAAAATGCCGGCCCCGGCGGATAACCAATAATTTTTTTTGAGTTTGTTATTTTGAGTATGTCATATGAAATTTCGACCCTGCATTGATCTTCGAAACGGCAAAGTGGTCCAGATTGTGGGCTCCACCCTGTGCGATAACACCCAGGACAGCCTTGTCACCAATTTTGAAAGCACCCGGACCCCGGAACAGTTTGCACGGATGTACCAGGCAGACCAGCTTTTCGGCGGCCATGTGATTGCCCTTGGCCCGGGAAATACCAAGTCAGCCCTTGAAGCGCTGCAAGCCTTTCCCGGCGGTCTTCAGATGGGCGGCGGCATTAACCCTGAAAATGCACATACCTTTCTGGATGCAGGCGCATCCCATGTCATTGTCACGTCGTATGTTTTCTCCCAAGGCCGCATGGACATGGACAAGCTCAATACCCTGGTGAATGCCGTGGGCAAAAACCGCCTGGTTCTGGATCTAAGCTGCCGGAAAAGGGACGGTCAGTTCTGGATTGTGACAGACCGCTGGCAAAATTTCACCGAAAAGGCCGTAACCCCGGCCACCCTGGAACATCTCTCCGCATTCTGTGACGAATTTTTAATCCACGGCGTGGATGTGGAAGGCAAAATGCAGGGTATCCAGGAAGAACTGGTGGTGCTGTTAGGGGAACACAGTCCCATCCCTGCCACCTATGCCGGCGGAGCAAGCCGGTTTTCAGACCTGGATCGGGTAGAAACCCTTGGCAACGGCCGTGTGGACCTGACCATCGGTTCAGCCCTGGACATATTCGGCGGCACCATCCCCTATCAACAGGTGGTGGCGTGGCACAAGACTCAAATCTGACCCGCTTTTACGCCGGGCGAGCGGCGGTCCCATCACCGCGAGACGCCTTGAAAAAACACATTGCGCACCCAAATATCGTACATCAGTTGGATGGATACAATATTTTCAAAAAAGTACCATATTGGCATGTATAACCAGAATGGCACAATGATCCGAAAAATAAATTTTATGCATTGTTTTTAATTAGTTACACTATTTATGGCTTCTTCGGATATGCCAAATTGGCATGTTTTTCTGCTGTGTTTAACCCCTTTTTCAACTTTATACCTTCCAGCACAGAATCAGCAATCCCCCAAAAAAATAATAACTATTTAATTTTATTTGCAATATTCATTTTTTGCGTTTTCTTAATTCAAATTTAAATTAGTTTGGAATTAGGTGGTACGATAAATGATAGTTTCCGCTTGTTATATAAAGATAAAAAAAACCTCAAACAGGTCAAACAGGAAACGAAAAAATGAAAAAAGAAACGGATGAAAAATTAGCAGCCATTATAATGTGGTCAAATGATCCTTATATCGCAAAAGAACTTGTCCGGGAGCTTGGCATTTTACACCGGATGGGGATGGACACCATGGTATTCCTGATTGAGGACGGTACAGATTTGGCCTTTCCTGACGGAATTAAAAACATCTGCCATGATCCCCGACTGCAAGAGGACTTGCTAACTGGAATTGAGTCATGCTTGGATTTGGGCACGTTTTTCCTGGCCTGTAAAAAGTGCTATAAAGAACGGACTGCCGGGGATAAAAATGATTTGGGAAAACCATTTGTCGGCATAGGTGTGGATGCCTTGAACAACTTTGTTACCGAGGCGATGCAGGCAGATATTTTCCTGACCTTTCAAGGTTTCACGGAGAAACGGATCATTGAATTAATCGACCAGCGAATAGAAAAATCCATGTCAGGAATAGACCGTCGAACGGCAAAACCCCTGTCAGTAATTGATCAGCGAATGGCAAAATCCTTGTCGGCATAGGAGGAGGGATTGTGGAGTATTTAATTGTTGCAGCATTAACTATTGTCGCGAGTACATTGACAGGAACGGTTGGCGTAGGCGGAGCACTGGTTATTGTTCCTGCATTGACCGTGGCAGCCCTCAACATCGGGCTGCTTCAGCCTGAAATACGTCTCATCGGTTACGCCATGAATTTCATCAGCCTTGCTCCCATTGTCTTTAAACACCGTAAAACAATAGATTATTCCCTGGCAAAGCCATTGATTGTTTTTTCAGTCATTGGGGCGTTTATCGGGGCGAATATTCCGGCGTTTATTGATGAAAAAATATTATTGTCTTGTTTTGTTGCCACCCTGCTTGTCATCATCTTGCTGCTGGTCAAAAAAATGTATGACAAAACCCAGACTGTTAAAAATTTCCAGCACAATTATCGCAACTGGCTGGCAATCAGCCTGATCGGCATGATCGTTGGATTGGCATCCGGCCTCTTTGGCATCGGGGGCGGTGTGTTTATGTTACCGCTGGTGATAATTTTTATAGGCGTTAAACCTAAAAGTATTATCCTTGTCACCCCGTTAGTTGTTTTATTCTCTACCGGAACAGGCATCATGGTGTCTTTGTGGAATAACATATGGTTACAAAACACGGCCGTTGCTGTGATAGTTATTCTGTCTGCCCTGGTGGGAGCGGAATTAGGTGACAAGCTGCGAGGGAAAATGTCTGACAGGATGTTGCAGTGGGTAATTGTTATGGTGTTACTGATACTAACGGTGAAGTTAGGAATGAAGGTGGTTGCCATGTAATTAACCCGCACTGCCAATCCCTGGCTGGGAGAGAAATCTGAATCACAGGAAACCCATGCACATTTTAAATCTTTCATGCGATTCCCCCTGTCCCCTCCCCACAGTGCTGACGCATGATATTTTTTACCTTTTAACCCCAACCGGGTCCGCCGGTATTAAAAAAACTTTGTCGCAAAATACCCATAAACTAAATTTCGATCTTTTGATAAAGGTATATTGAGGGGGAGTATAGTACCCCCCGCCTTGATTAGATCATTACCTTTGAATGGAGATTGGAGTGATAATCCATTGTGGTCGTAAGATTAACAGTAAGGAACTGATAATCTTTTTCAGTTCCCGGGCCAGCTCGTCACCTGTTAACCCGGGCATTGTCAGATCCGTGATCACCAGGTCGAATGTATCTGGATTGGCTTTCAATATCTCAAGTGCCTGGCCACTGCCTGTACGGGCAATGGTATCATAACCGAAGAACTGGAGAAATTTTTTTTCCATGCCAACGCCTGTATCGGAAATCAACATCGGAAATCAACAATTGCAAGTACCTGCCCGGTTGAAGCTCCAAGAAACGGGGTAACTTATTTTCATCAATGTCTGTTTCACAAAGCTCCACCGTAAGTGTTCCGCCGCTGTTCTCCATGGCTTGGTATGCGTTTGTACACAAATTCATGATCACCTGATGAATCTGGGTGGGATCCGCCATTATGGGGCTGCAGTTCATA
>NZ_JBFXHE010000148.1:0-9798 GCF_050177295.1 Desulfobacter sp. | reverse complement strand
CCGAATCGCTGCCTTTTCGATTGTCTTTTTATTTTTTGAGCCCTTTGGCCTTCCGGCTCCGGGGCGTGGCCCGCCTCTTGGCATTTGATTCTCCTTTGATATTTTATTCAAAAACCACGATTAATTCTGCGGATGGGAGCCGTCGAGGTTTCCGGATAGTCAGATCTACAGAGATATGGCATACCCCCTATCTGTGGCCCGTCATCAAGCAGATCAAGAAGGCTTTTAAACTCCCCGCAGTCCTGCACCACCTGATCAAGAAAACATCTCAAGGAGACAGTGTCACCACCCAATGGACGCGCCATGATCCTGGCTTCCAGGAGATCCAGGCGCTGGTTAATTAGATGGGTGAGTTCTGCGGTATTCATTTCGTGTTCCTCACGGCATGCCTGCTGCCTGCTGTAGCCTCACGCCACCAGGTTGGCTGCCTGGGAAATTTTGATTCAACGCGGCTATTCCGCTCGTCATCAGGTAGCCGCCTGCACTTCTTACATAGATGATATAGAATAGCCCTGGCTTGAAAGACCTCTGGTTCATTCGGCGTGAAAAGACATTGATACACTGCTGGCTTGCCACATAATAAACATTCCATTTTTTTATCTCACCTCTCTAAATACTTGTGCTGTTTGGTCCAGGGGTCGAGCTGTTTGGTCCAGGGGAACCGGGGTAGGGTGGACCACCGAAAACCTTGGTAATAGCGGCTTGGTCCAACTGGTCCAACTGGTCCAGGGTAAAATAAAGGTTAGTAGAATCATCATCTTGGTAACTCGTTTCAACTTTCTTTTTGGTGTATTTTTTCCCACAACTAATTTTTGCCAAAATACCCTGGACCGGCTGGACCGGTTGGACCAGCCCTTTATTGACGGGCGTTTCCATGGTCCACCCCCCCCGGTCCACCCATGGACCATTGGACCAGCCCATGGACCAGTGCCGTGTCTCCCTGGTCCCATTTAATTTGGCACTTGACGCAGTCTTCAAATCTTTTCCGGCAATCTTCCAGGGTCCCGTACTTCCTGATTCTGACGCGCTGCCCGCATACCCACGGTCTTGTATCTTCCCAAGGTGGGGTAATCTTTTGGAGTTCCGTGAAAAACAGGTCGCGTGATTTCGGGTAGCGTTCTTTAATAGACTCGACAAAACCCAGATAATCAGCGTACTGTTCAACCTTTGAAACACCTGCCACCCATCCTCCATCAGGTATTTGTCTTCTTAAACTTCCGTCTTGCAGGCGCTCAAACCAGTATTTCTGCACTGTCGTCATTGAATTAAGGATCTGTTCAAACAGACCGTCAGTCCTTTTAAAGGTCCGAAGGTTTACGCCAGACATATCCAGGTTCAAAAGGTCGTGCATCATTGCCGCCTGCCCGCCGTTCTTCATCTGGTGATCAATGGCAGCAAAATAAGAGTAGTCCTGCATATGCCTGTCTGATACATCGACAACGAAAAACCGTCGTTCTTCCAGGCCCGCAGGAATAACCCAGGAATTGTTTGAAGCGATCGCCAGATTGATGTGATTTTTTACCCGGATGATGTCCTTGCCCTTTTGCTCAATGTTGACAAAGGGTTCCGTGATCATGTTTTTCAAGACGCCTTCAGCCTGTTTATCACCAGCCCAAAAACCTTCATCAACGAAAACAAGCAGTGCATCTTTTAAATGGGAATTGAAGTTTCCTGTCACCTGATTTGATTGTGCAATTTGCAGGTAGTGCTTTCCAAGGAGAGCGCCTATATGCTTCATCAGAATACCTTTACCTGTTCCTTGTCTCCCGCGCATGACCAATGAAGTTCCTGGGCGCTCTCCACCAGGGGATTGAATGATCCGCGCAAACCATGCCAAAATCCACCAGTAAATTTCCTCATCACAAGCAGCAATGTTTTCCCAGATATGCTGCTTGAACAGTGACCAGTCCCCAGCGGCTGGTTCAACGGCGAAACCTTGCCATAGGTTATAGTACCCTTCCGGCGTTCCGCTTGGATCAAAGACAACGCCCTGATATTCGCGCCGGTTCCCATGCTCAAACCAGAATTGTGATTTAGGTATTTGTTTCTGTGGGTTATCCGGGTCAGGTATTTTTTTATTCGCGTAGAAGTTTTTAATGTCGTAAACCGATGAAAAAACAACATCAGGCCGGTTCAACGCCGGGTCTATGGCGTTGGTCATGATCTGACACTTGCTGCCAAGCATGACAACTGCATGTCTTGAGTTCATGTCCTTGATTACATCAATATAAAAGTCATCATTCGCCGCAGCTTCACCCAACCGGAGCGGGGTCGATCCTTTATGCCGGTATGAGCATTTGCCGCAGTGTTTACCATTAATTTGCCCCAGGATAGTTGAGCACATATACGGTCCGGTATCATTTAGGGCATGCTCAATTTTCCGCTCGGTGTCGGCATGATCATAGGCCGGGTGATTTTCACTGTATTTATGGGCCTGCCGTCTGCCGTCTTTGCATCGCGTCACGATAGTAAGAAAAGCGTACCATTCCGGCTCCGGCAGTGTTTCGGAATCGTCACAACAATGCTTTATAAACTGGCACCCTTGTTTGATCCTGGAAAATATGGCCCTGTGTTCTTCTTCTTGTATAGGCTGGAAGTCCGACTTTTCTCTGGTGGGGATCTCCTCTTTTAAATCCCATTCGGCAATCAGGTCATCCAACTGGTTTTCACTGGCTTTTTCCGCCTGTGCCAATGCTGCCCAGGGATCAGGGTATGGCTGTTCAAAATCGGTACCGGGGTCCAGGGGTATGGTGTGTCCTTTGGTCCCGGCCATATACTGGAAAGGCATGCTGATAAGATTGCCAAGGCCCTTCCCGGATAGGTTGGATTGATTAGGGAATAACCTGTCAAACGTGCTTATTTGTTCATCATCGCCAATTACACCAGCTTCTTTTAACAAAGCGAATGCCGCGGCTCTGGCTTTCCAGGCAGGGACAGCGGCTTCAAAGAAAATATAAACATGGTACCCTTTCCCGGATTTAGACCTAAAAACAGTGCATGGGATCTCTTGAACGTCGCAGGCATCAACGTATTTTTTCACCTCCGGGAGTGGTTCCGGGTCCGTGTCCCTATGCTTATCAAAATCGGCTGCAATGAAATGGCATGTATGGTCTTTTATTAAAGGATACACGCCCAGGATTTTTCCGCCGGCAAGGTGTGTTTTTATAAGATCATCGGACATCCGGACGTAATCAGCATTTTTGCAATCTCCGCATCCGCCGCGCCGGTCATTTTTAGGGCTGAGGTTACACAGATCATCATCCCATTTATTTGCGCAAATTGGGGAATATCCTGCTTTTCCATCCTGGCGTTTTGATTTCCAATATTCGGGGACCACATCTTCCCGGCCCTTAAAAATGGACCGGAATAAACGAATCTGCCCGTTTATATCCATCTGTGTCCCGCCTAATCCACCGGGCATTGGAATCACGTTACTAACCGCGCTGTTCATTTATCCAAGCCTCAAGTTCCGAGCGACGAAACCGCAGGTGCTTTCCGATTTTGATTTTTGGGATAGCTCCTGGGCCGGTCCGCATCGTCCATTGATAGAGCTGTTTTTTTGTTGCCTTCAAAAATGCGGCCGCTTCATCAGTTGTCATGAGTTCGTTTTCTGCCAGGTTCTCTTTAGTTGGAACCGGAAACCCGGCTAAAACTTGGCTGATCCTGGAAACGATGTCCTCAACCTGCCGATCATCGTATTGAACCGTAATGGTAATTTCTGCCATTGGTTTCGGTCCTTAATTTCAATTGGACCGTAGGAGCGCGGGTGTGATATGGTAGGCATGCCTACGATCCTCAATTGTGTGGGGTTTGTGGCACGCTCCGGGGGCTTTGCTTGGCGGCTTCCCCCGGGGCATACCAAAAAACTATTTGTCTCCCAAGTTTTTCTTGGCCATCTCTGCTTTTATTTTTTCGGCTTTTTCTATATTTTTTAAAAGTTCAATTTGACCTTCAAGTAACAGTATTTGTTTTTCACGATCAGTTACCTCAGGTAAGAACTCGGCCATTAACTCAGGGTCAAGGTTGATGACATCCAAACCGGCTGCGAAAACATACCACGGGAGGTTCTCAATATGTCTCTGAAAGACCTCTTCAGAAATTAATCCAACCTCTCGTGCGTGAAGTGCGCACCAAATGGAGAAATCTGAAAATTCCGAAGAAAATTCGCCCTTCTCTTCTATTACGTCATTAAAATTCTTAATTTTTGTTGGAACAACACCGGTTTTTTTTGCATGATGAACCCGGTTCATCGCCCCATTGAGTAGCGATTTCAAAACCCACGCGGGAGACTTATTCAGCGGTCCGATGAACTGTTGAAACTGATTATAAACTTCCTCGCTTAACATGATAGATTTTCGTTTTGTCATTTTTTCAATATCCTTTGATTGCAATTAACACAAATTATGAAATCATAATAGTTAATCATCTGCATGCAGTCAAGTGAATTTTTTGATTGCACACTGTTTTTTGTAAAAACTCACTGGTTATAAAAAAAATGCTACCAAATGCTACCGCAATTTCAAAAATCAACGGAAAACAGGCAAAAATGTAAAGCGCGACAATTGCCGGAAACGTCTTATTTTAAAGGTGTTCAGGTGATTTCAAAAACTATCGGAAAACAACGAAAAATGGTTGAATTAGATTCCAAATCAAGATACGATGCCAAAAGGCGGATTTGGAAATTTGATCGCGTTACCGCTCCAGAAAAAAGCCAGGGTAAATGAAAATTCGGTTTTCATTGATGAAGGTTTTAATGCCTATCCGGACCAATGGCGTTTTCTTTCAAATGTTGAAAAATTCGATGGGAAGTTTTTAGGGTCACTCATTAACAAGTTGGCCAAAGGTAATGAGTTGGGGGTGCTTAAAGATAGTGATTCAAAAGTAAAACCATGGATTAAACAAACGTCTGTCTTGATGAAGAATGATTTTCCGGAGACGGTCAGAATTGTCAGGTCCGGTATGCTTTATGTCGAAAAGAACGGATTGAGTCAGAGGGCTTTAAATACGCTCAATCGATATGCGGCATTTAAGAATCCGGCATTCTACAAAGCCCAAGCCATGAGAATATCAACATATGGCAAGCCAAGAATCATATCTTGTAGCGATGATTTTCAAGACTATCTGGCACTACCGAGGGGATGCGAAGACGATATTAAAAAAGCCCTGAATGAATTGGAGGTCATTCCAGCGTTTGACGATGAGACAACTTCAGGTAGAACAGTCAATGTTGAGTTCAATGGAACACTGAGAGAAGAACAACAGGAAGCCGTTGACGCCTTGTTAGCCCATGACGATGGGGTATTGTCCGCGGCCACTGCATTTGGAAAAACTGTTATCGGGGCAAAATTGATCAGTGAAAGAAAGGTGAATACCCTGATATTAGTCCACAGGCAACAGTTGCTTTCCCAATGGCGGGAACGTTTGGAACAATTCCTGACGATCAATGAAACATTGCCGGAGCCGCCGAAAAAAAGGGAACGAAAAAAGGAACAAAGTTTGATCGGGCATATGTGTGCCGGAAAGGACAGGCTAGGTTCGATTATCGATGTTGCGATTATGCAGTCGATGAATATTGGCGGTCGTGTAAAAGAGGCAATAAAAAATTACGGAATGATAATTGTTGATGAGTGTCACCACGTACCGGCCGTCACTTTTGAACAGATTCTTAAACAAGCGACAGCTAAATTTATTTACGGTTTGACAGCAACACCTTCCCGTCAGGATGGGCATCATCCGATTATCTTTTTTTATTGTGGTCCTGTTCGTTTTTCAGTTGATGCGAAAAAGCAGGCAGAAAAAAGACCTTTTGAGCACTATTTGATACCACGATTTACAGCTTTTAGAACCGGGCCGGACAATGATAATTCAGAGCCGACTATTCAGGAGATTAAATCCCATCTCATATCAGATGAAATAAGAAACCAGTTGATTATTGATGATGTCGTTGAATTCTATCAAAAGGGAAGAAACGCATTGATTTTGACAGGGCGTGTTGCCCATGTCGATGATCTGAGCGAGATGCTTAGGAAAAGGGTTCAAAACGTAATATGTCTTAAAGGAGGAATGGGCGTAAAGAAAACCTCCAGCGTAATGGGAGAACTGAACGCTATCCCTGATACACAAGCTTTTGTTCTTGTTGCAACAGGAAGTTACATTGGAGAAGGATTTGACGAGGCCCGCCTTGATACATTATTTTTGGCCATGCCGATTGCCTGGAAAGGGACACTTCAACAATATGCCGGGCGATTGCATCGTTTTTCCGAGCATAAAAAAGAAGTCCGGATATACGATTACGTTGATATTCATGTAAAAATGCTTGAAAAAATGTATGCTAAAAGACTCAAAGGGTATGCTGCAATCGGCTACAAAGCAAAAGTTGCATCACTACCGGAGGCGCCGACCAATATCATTTTCAATAAAGACAATTTTTTTCCCGTTTATCTGCAGGATATTGCCATGACATCTAAACGGTTGTTGATTGTCAGTCCATTTGTTACGAAAAAAAGAATGCTTCAAATGACCGAACATTTTTCCGTGATTCTGAAAAAACAAGTTGAAGTTTCCATTATTACAAGACCTGCCTGCGATTTTAAAGAGGATAGACGAACGTCACTGGAGCAAATATTTAAAGCAGTCGAAGAATCCGGCGTCCGTTTGATATTCAGATCGCACATTCATCAGAAGTTTGCAATTATTGATGATAAAATCACTTGGTATGGCAGTATCAATCTTTTGAGCTTTGGTTATTCGGAAGAAAGTATCATGCGTCTTGAAAGCAGCAGTATTGCATATGAGTTGGCTGGGAGTATCAAAAATAAAAAATGAACATATTAAAATTGTCATCACAACAGATGCGGGAGATTCTATCGGCATGTATCTATTATCCGTCAGGAAATAGCCTTGACCTGGCACCCCTGCTGATATAGGATTTTCTATTTTAATCTAAAGCAGGCCTTTTTATATGCACGCCACAGACCGGGAGAAGGTACTCCCCCCAAGACTATTTTTAAGCCTGCTTTTTACCCTGGCGCTACCCATTTCCCTGCAATACCTTCTGACCTGTTCCATGGCTGTGATAGACATGCTCATGATCGGCCAGCTTAATGATGCTGCCGTGGCTGCCGTGGGCATTGCCAACCAGTTTGTTTTTATTTTTTTTGTCATCCAGTTCGGCATCCACTCGGGCATAGCCATATTTACGGCCCAGTACTGGGGCAAACAGGATATCTCACGAATCCACCAGTTATCCGGTCTTGGGATGCTGGCAGGCTTTGCCATAGGTTGCGTGTTTGCCGGAGCCGCTCTGTTTTTTCCTGCAGCCATGATCTCAGTATTTTCCAGTGATGCCGACGTTGTACGCCTTGGGGCCGGATACCTTCGTATTGTGGGGTTTGCCTTTGTTCCTTTTTGCGTAACGTTTTCCTTTATGACCAATATGAGGAGCATGGGGTTTGCCTTCGTGCCCTTGATCGCTTCATTTGCAGCCGTGGTTGTCAATATTGTGCTCAACTACTGCCTGATTTTCGGCAACTTTGGCTTTCCCGCCATGGGTGTTGCAGGTGCGGCCATTGGCACCTGCACGGCAAAATTGATTGAAACCGGCCTTTTAACGGCGATCATCTACCTGAAACCCTATCCCCTTGCTGCGTCAGTAAAAAAAATGCTGGGGTTCGACCTTGCCTTTGTCAAACGGGTCATGGCCACTTGCTGGCCTGTGTTCCTCAATGAAGTTTTCTGGGTTACGGGCGTGAGCATGTACAAACTGGTTTACGCCCGCATGGGGACCCAGTCCATTGCTGCGGTCAATATCGTGGCCACCCTTGAGGAATTTTTATTTGTTCCCTTTTTCGGCATATTCCATGCCGGGTCCATTCTCATCGGCAACAGCATTGGGGCAAAAAGATACAGCCAGGCGTTTGCCTATGGCAAATTCATGCTTTTGGCCCAGCTTCCCATGGCCCTTGGCGCAGGGCTTGTGCTCATTCTGTGCAGAAATTTCATCCTTGGATTTTACAATATTTCCCTTGCGGCCCACGACAATGCCTACTACCTGATGCTGACCACAGGTCTTGTCCTTTGGGCAAAGACCACCAATTTTACAACTGTGGTGTCGGTGTTCAGGGGCGGGGGAGACACCAGGTTCGGCTTTTTCATGGACCTGAGCGCGGTGTGGTGCATTGGTGTGCCCATGGCGTTTACAGGTGCGTTTGTTCTTCATTGGCCCGTGTACGGTGTTATGGCCCTGATAGCCTTGGAAGAGATGTTCAAGCTGATCATCGGATTGCCGCGTTTTTTTTCAAAGAAATGGATTAAAGATCTTGTGGCAGATCCGGAAATACTCCCTGGGCAGAATCCTTGAACTATCCGTCATAAAAGGAGAAAAAATTGAAATATCTGGGTGCCCATGTGAGTGCGGCAGGCGGCGTTGAAAACGCGCCAATCAATGCCCAAAAAATAGGCGCCTCCTGTTTTGCCCTTTTCACAAAAAATCAGCGGCAGTGGCAGGCCAGGCCCTTATCAGACAAAAGCATCAATGCTTTTAAAGCAAACTGCAGGGGTCTGGGGTTCGGGCCCGGGCAGATTCTTGCCCACGACTCCTATCTCATCAACCTGGGCCACCCGGAACAAGCAGCCCTGGAAAAATCCAGACTTGGGTTCATGGATGAAATGCAGCGGTGCCGGCAGCTTGGCATTGCCATGCTCAATTTCCACCCGGGGTCCACGTTAAAGAAGATCAGCATGGATGAGTGTCTTGCAACAATTGCCCAATCCATTAACCTTGCCCTTCAAAAGGTGCCGGACGTCATGGCTGTGATTGAAAACACCGCAGGCCAGGGCAGCAATGTGGGATTTGCATTTGAACAGATAAAAACCATTATTGAGCGGGTGGAAGATCAATCCCGCATCGGGGTGTGCATTGACACCTGCCACGCCTTTGCTGCCGGATATGATTTTGTTTCCCGGGAAGGTTATGAAAAAACCTGGGACCTGTTTGATTCAATTATCGGCTTTGAAAAATTAAAGGGCATGCACCTGAACGATGCCAAAAAGCAGATCAATTCCAGGGTGGACCGGCATGAAAGCATAGGAAAGGGCCAGCTTGGCCTTGCCGCTTTCCGGCAAATCATGGAAGACACACGCCTGGACAATATTCCCATGATTCTGGAAACGCCTGACAATGACATCTGGGCCAAAGAGATTTTCCTGCTCAAATCGTTGATCAATACCTGAGCCCAATTAAGGAATTTTCATGAGAATCTGGGATCTTCATCCAGGATACCTGAACCGCCAGAGCCTTTTAGGCGAACACCGGGAACTTCACGGCGTGGTCTCCATTATTGTCAACCACAAAAAAGGCTATTCCCGTCACCCGGAAACCCTGCGCTGGATGGATTTCGGCTGGGCACTGAACAAGCGCCACCAGCTTTTAGCCGCAGAGATGAAGTTACGGGGGTACCATGACAAATCGCCTGTGCGCACCCGGAAAAACAAAGGGCTATGGCCTGATACATTTATTGATGAACCCTATGTCCAGATCCGGCGGCTCATGGAAAAATACCGGGATAAGGAACCAGGCCGCATCCCTTTACCCCAAAATGCCCAGCAGATGTGGCGTCAGCATAAATACGCTGTCATGGCCCGGGATGTGCCCCTGTACAAAAGCATCGGCGCAGATGTGGCCTGTATGGGTTCTGGGGACGATTTCAGCAGCCTGGCCCGCCTTCTGGTGGAAACCTTGAGAATCCCGCCATCCCGGGGTGGATTAAAAAACGCGCTCCAGCATATGTGGGGGTATGT
>NZ_JBFXHE010000147.1:0-9817 GCF_050177295.1 Desulfobacter sp. | reverse complement strand
ATTCTTGTCAACCCGGTATTCCTTGCCACCGTTCAGACCTTTAGCTTCAAGATACGGATGGTCCGTTGTTTTTTCTGCATTGATGTAAATACCGAAGGCGGTTTTGGCGGCTTGTTCAAAATTGTCCTGCTGTCCTTTAACGGGTTGATCCGATTTGTCAAAGGCACCCTCAAGTTTATAATCACCTTCATATTTAAAATTGCTGAATTCTGCGGTTTTATAATTTTTGATATATCCTGCAGGCCTGCCGTCAGCATGGAGAACATACTCTCCGGAAACCTTTTTTTCTGACTCCCCCTCTACCCGGACTCGGTGTTTTTTCCCGTCTGCAACAGGGTTGTCAATAACAACGCCTATCTTCGCGGCATGATCCCGGAACTGATTTGCTAAATCAGATGTATCAATTTCTTTATTTTCCTGGGGCTTCATCCATTTTTCAAACAAACTCTGGTCAGCTCCGGCAGCGATAAACCATGATTTTTGTTCTTTGTCCCATTTAGCCCCCAGGCCCTTGGCCTCGTCTTTTTCGGCATAAGGGACATTGATATAGGTCTTTTCTGCTTCGGGTTTTACTGTCCGGGAATATATTGCAGTTGCAACTGCCCCCTCGGGGGCCGGTGTTACCTGCATCACGTCACCCAGGGCTTTAGCCATTTCCTGATTCTGCATATCAGCTATAGCTTGTTTCATGGCAAGCTTTGCTTGGAGTTGAGTATTGAATGTTGCGATTTCCTTTTGCATATCACGGCCATTCTGAATGATGGGCTCAATTTTAGAACTTCTAAACATTAATGCTAAATCAATAGATTCGTTACCGTCCTGCAGTCGGCCTGTGGCCTGAAATCTCTGGTGGGTTGCGGCACTATATTCTGATTCATTGTTTTGGGCCGGTTCCGATTTATTACCGGAAAAGACATTTTCAGGAAAAGGGGTTTGAATATTTCGTTCCCACATCCCTTTCATGTGTATAGGTGGGCCGGTGGTCACAAGAGGCCCATGGGTATCGCCAAATTCAGTTATTTTATAAACTGATACTTCATCGTCTTCTAATTCTTTCATTGTGGATTTAGCGGAGATCGCGGCCTTTAAAGCAGCTTCTGGGGTGTCAAATTTTGCCGCCTCGCTTCCCCACGGATCAACCAAAGTTTTATTTTTACTGATGCCGGCTAAAGACTCATCAGCAATGATGTAGTGACCTTTCACTGCCTCTTCCTTAACAACCGCCTGCTCTTTGTCCATACCAAGGATATAATCAGCGATTTTTTCCGCATCCTTCATGGCAAAACCAAGCTCTTTGGCCCGGTCATTTTCTTTCAAAGCTGTCAACCAGCCAGCAACATAAGCGGTGTTATTCTCCTGAGCGGAAGGTTCATAACCGATGCCGATTTTTGTGCAAATCAGCCAGGCTGAAATTTCAGCCCGCAACTCTTCTTTTGCCCGGTCCTCGTTACTGCTCCGGTCCCGTTCCCTGTTCAGCATTGACGGATGCTGCGTTGCATGGCTCAACTCATGGAATATCATGGAATAGTATTCAGACTTGCCTTCAAACTGTGCTTTCTGAGGTGTTTCGATGGTATGGGTATCCGGTCTGTAAAAAGCCCTGTTCAACTGGCTTTCAACCATGGGCAAGCCGGCGGATCTTAAAATTTTTTCGGCTTTTTCTTCCGGATTCCAGGACGGTTCGGGTTGATGGTATGGCTCGATTCCCTCCACCTGGGAGGCATTAAAGAGGGCAAAAGCGTTAAAGACCGGCTTTTCAACACGCTCCATTGTCTCTTTGCCATCTTTATCAATTATGGGTTTGCCGTTTTCATCCAGGGCTTTTTCAAGCCGGTTTGGAGAATAATAAAAGCCGGCAGTTGATTTTTCCCCTTTTCTAACCCGGCAGTCCATACTTTTAGCCTGGTTAAATGTTAACCATCTGGGATCATTGTAGCCGCCCATGGCCAGATTCATGACATTAACACCCTTATACGCGGTGTCTGTTGTCATGTTTTTGGGCAGTTCAAGAAGTTCGCCTTCTTTCCAGGGTTTTTGCCAGGGCGCATCGCCCTTTTCAACGGCGTCGAGAACCTTTTGACTGAATTCGTTTAATTTATCCTGATATTTACCCATTTAAACACCCCCTTCCTCTTCCATAAGAAAGGCTTCGGCTTCTGCCAGTTCCAGACCGTAAACATGGGCTATATGTTTGGCTACATCTTCCGGGATTTCGTCAGAGTCAAAATCAAAATTTTCAATTTGGAGATCCAGCCATTTTTTATAGTCAGTCAGGCTCATTCCCCGTTGGTTGGCGTACTCTTTCATTTCATGCAGATTCATTTTCTTTTACCTTTTCTTTGAATTTGGGTTGACCGTTATTGTCAAAGTAAGTCTCCCGGCAATCGGGAAAACCTGAACAACCCCACCAGTAGTTTTTCTTGCCTCCTTTCCCTTTTTTCTTAGCCTCCCTGCGGATCAGCGGCTTACCGCAGGCCTGACAATTGAATTTAGATAAAACGCCGCCTTTTTTTTCTTTTGGGGTCAGATCCGGCTTGCCGCCTTTATCCGGGAAGGTTGTTTTACAGTCCGGGTAACCGGAGCATCCCCAGAACAAACCGTTTTTACCTTTCCGTTGCCGCAGCAGCTGGCTGCAATTCGGGCAGGAAAAGCCCTGCTTCTCTTCAAATTTTTGACCGGAGCCGTTTTTAACCTGTTCAACCTCGTTTTTTATCCAGGCAGCAATATCCGCCTGGAACTTTTCCGGGTTGCCTTTATTGGCGGCAATATCAGTTAAGCAGGATTCCCATTCTGCGGTCGTGACAGGGTCAGAAATAGATTCGGGCAAGACCTTTAACGCTTCTTTGGCCTTGTCAGATGAAACTATATTTTTACCGGATTCAAGCAGGTATCCACGCAATTTCAAGCCGTCGATTATCGCGGCCCTGGTTGCTTCCGTGCCGATGCCTTTTACCGTTTCAGACTTGAGAATTTTTTTAGCCTCTTTATTCTCTACATACTTGGCTATATTCTCCATGTCGGCAATCAAGGTGCCTTCCGTATAGGGTGCCGGAGGCTTGGTCTGTTTGGTGGCCACATTCGCTTCTTTACAATTCACCTGGTCGCCTTCCGTGACAGCGGGCAATTCTGCCGTGTCCTCTTTATCCTTGCCGTCATCGGCAAAAAGAATTTCTTTCCATCCTAAAATAACGGGGCTGCTGCCGGTCACTTTGAAAAGCTCGCCGCAGCATTCAGTAATTATAGTTGTGGAGTCATATTCATAAGCGGCCATGAATTGTGCGATATAACGCCTGCGGATCGCGTCATAGACTTTTAATTCAGCGTCATTCATTCCGCTGATGTTCGGGGCTTCTGTCGTGGGAATGATTGCGGTATGGGCGGTAATTTTTTTTTCGTTAAAACACTTGGGTATCTGGTGCATGTCGCATGCCTGGACAAATTTTTCCAGGCTGTTATCTGCGGCAACAACGGAATTAATGGTATCGCTGACTTCGGCTAACGCTCCGCTTGCAAGATACCGGCAGTCTGTTCTGGGGTATGTCGTGGCTTTGTATTTTTCATAAAGGGCCTGGGCAATTTCCAGGACCTGTTTAGCGGACATCCCCCAACGCTTTGAGCAGTATGTCTGCAAAGCAGAAAGCGAAAAAGGAAGTTCAACATCCTTTTTCTTCCGGGTCTTTTCGGCTTTTTGGATAATGCCTTGCTGTCCTTCAATTTTTCTGGCGGTTTCTTCAGCCACAGCTTTATCCGGACACCGCCTGTCAGGGTCAGCTATATTTTCCGGCACCTGCCAGGCGGCGTTATAATTTTCGGCAGCAGACCGAAAGGTAGCTGTCAGGACATGATAATCAACAGGCTTGAAATTGGCGATTATTTCATCCCGGTTCACCACCAGGGAAAGGGTAGGCGTTTGAACCCGGCCAACAGAGAAAACACTGTCATGGCCGGCAGCCTTGGCAAGCAGGGTAAAGGCCCTGGTTAAATTCATACCCACCACCCAATCAGCGATACTGCGGCTATAGGCCGAGTCCCGCAAGCCTTTATACTCTGTGTTGGGTTTTGGGACGTCCAGGGCCTGTTTAAGGGCTTTTGCGTTCAGGGCAGAGATCCAGACCCTTTCTGTGGGACCGGACCAGTTAAGTTCCTCTATCACTTCGTCAACCAGGAGCTGGCCTTCTCTGTCCGGATCACCGGCATTGATAACCATGTCCGCCTCTTTTAAAAGTTTTCTGATAGCGGCAATTTGAGTTTTTGTTTTTGGGACAGGTTTTCTCCGGTAGGCTTCCGGCAGTATCGGCAGGCTGTCTAAGGACCATTTTTTATACTGGTCCCCGTAATCCTGGGGATTGAAAAGTTCAAACATATGGCCAAAACACCAGGTCACGACATCTTTGCCGCATTCAATGTAAGCGTTTTCTTTTTTGGTCACGCCTAAGATCGCGGCAATTTCTCTGCCAAGAGACGGTTTTTCTGCGATATAAAGTTTCATGATTTCACCTTTTAAAAATGGTCTATAATTGCCCTTCGTAGGGCTCATTAAAGGACAGATCCTTTACCACCATGACGTTCAGCCGGTATCCTGGCCGGATATTCAACGTGGGTGACATATCCATGTGCTTGGCCAACAAGCTCATGGTTGTTTGTCCCATCTGTTCGGCCAGCGCCGTTCCCATGGCGGAGCTGAAATTTTCGGTATCACCGTCATTGGTATCTAATGTGTTGAGGGCATAGGCAGTGCCGCCGGTGATCAAACTCATAAGAAGGGCATGGCCGTAGATCCTTAGATAGTGGTTATCAACCTGGTCTTTCAGGCCGGAATAGCCGAGCTGATCCGTTCCGGGCATATCACTTAAGGTCATTGTCCGGCCATCCGGAAAAATCAACCGCTGCCAGACCACGAACAACCTTTCCTGGCCCATGATGACCTGGTTTTGATACTGCCCGAAAATTTTGGTTCCCTGGGGGATCAAAAGATTGTATCCGGTGGCTGTGTCCCAAACGTCCTGACTGACCTGGCAGCTTATATGCCCGGGCAATGTCGAATTAATCCCGGTGATAAGGACAGACGGAATGATAGAGCCGGTTTTAATGGAAAGAGCGTCTGTCTCCTGGTCCATAGAATACCCATTTGACCATCTTTGATCCCCGGTTTCTCCGATGTCGAACGAATCTATAACTGCCGCCTGGTTTGCTGAAAAGGAAAGAGAGGAAGATCCTTTGGACCTGACAGAGGCTGTTGCATTGGGAATTTGCCCTTGATTTATGCTGGTTCTTAGCTGTGCCGCCTCTTTTTTTAAGCCCGCGATTCGGGATGAACTGTTTGCCTGTGTATATCCGGATGCACCCAGACCGCCGTCATCGACACCAATGACAGGAGAATCTTTTTTATAAGCAATCAGCCCGGCCTCCAAAGCTTTTCGTTGCTGTTCAAGATGATATTCCTGTATGGCCAGAAGTTGTTTTTGATGTTGTTTTTCAAGTGGATCTTTAGGAACAGGCTTGGCAGCCGGTACAACCTGAATAGGTTCTTTTAATGACGGGGTTTCGCCTGGTGCCGGTGGCTTGCCAGAGACAATTTCTTTGGCAACGCCCTTAAAATCTTTCGGGGCTTTGGGTAAATTCAATCCCTCTTCATCTGTTGTTGTTGATACGCCTGGTTCTATTAATAGGGTTTCCTGCTGCTTGATTTTACTTTTGGAGTTTCCGCTGTCAAAAATCGAAAATATCAGCAAAATAACAATGACAATAATGAGGCCCAACAGCAGGAATATAGGTTTTTTGCTCAAAACAGTCGTTACAACACCAGGTCTTTTTAATGCCTTGGGTGCGGTCATTTGTTAACCTCGCTGTTTTGTTCTGTGTAATAATCCTCCAGGACATAACCGGGGAGTTTAAACATTCTGCTGAAAACAAGCCCGTTGCTGCTTTTGAGATGGATATACCCGGTTTTTTCGTCCATCGCGTCTATGACGTAACTGATATTTACGGCATCTTCCTGGCTGCCGATTGTATAACCTGCCTTCCGTGCCGTATTCTCTAAAAGCATATCGAATACGGCGTTATCGCTTTTAGAAAAACTCAAGGTTGTTTGGGCGGGTGGATATTCGGTAAGCAAACGATTTATGATGACATCACAGCATGGGTTGGGGTTTTCAACTATAACCCGAGAGCCCTTATTAACCGAATGGACACATGCAGAAAGGGTTATGACCACAAAAAGAAAAAAGATCGGTTTGATAAGCTTTTTCATTATACCCCCAATCTTTTTAGCGTAATTTTTTCCTGTTCCTTATCAACGCCGATAATCAGATAGGCTTCGTCAAAGATGCGATCAACAATGAAACAGTTGTTTTTTACCCGGTAATTAACAAGACCTTTGCCTGCAGTGGTTTTCACCAGAAACATGGGCATCTCTTCCATTTTGGGCAGCTTGATATAGGTTTTGATGCCGTTATCAAAAATTTGTAACGGCTTCCAACCGGCATCGCCTGATATTTCGTAGTCAAAATTCAATTTCGATATATCAAACCCTTCTGCCGTGATCTTCTTAGCTTCTTCTGCGGCAATCCTGGCCTGGGCATCGTCAGCAATTTTTAACTGTTCCCGGGGATACATAAAACCGGAATAGAGCATGTGTTTTTGCCGGTCTGATTTTAAATTGATATGGTAAACCCGCCTGTCCGTGGTAATCACCACTGTGGTTTTAAGGCCGGAATTCAACGCTTTGAAAACAACATGGCTGGTACTTACACCGCCGATGCCGGAAAAAATTATTTCGGCAAACCACCGGGCATTATCACCCAGGACCATGGAATTGATGACCTCTCCCGGCTGCAACTCCAGATCAGCCACTTTGTAAGGGGCAACAACAATGGTGGGCACGCAATGGCCGTAAACAAAACAGGTCTTGCCGTTTTGCACAGTTACCGGTTCCAGTGTTCCTTTTTCCCACTGGGCCTGTAGAGCCAGAGCCTTTTTTTCTTTTGTGGTTAAAGAAGCGTTCACAGGGCTTAGATAATCTGCGGCCTGACAGGTAGCCAGGGACAAAATTAAAATCGTAATTGCTGAAAAGAAAATCTTTTTCATGATAAAAACTCCTATTGTATTTTTTCGCTGTGGCTTATTTCGGCAACATAAATCCCGGTTGCGTTACACAAAATTTCCTGCTGTGTTTCCGGAATCTTGCGTTTGATAACCAGGTTGCCCTGGTAAGAGGTCCGGGATCGCTCAACCCCTTTATGGGACCGCTCAATTTCAAGCCATTCCACAAGCCAGGTTTCTCCGCTGACATAAAGGGGCAGGACTGAAATCCTTACCTCCACCAGTTTCTTTTCGCTGGTCACATAAGGGTTGTTTTCGGTGTACCATTGGCCTAAGATCCTTTTTGCCGCTCCAATGGACATAAAGCTTGCCTGTTTTAAATATTTTTCCTGAAGCGCAATATCCGCCGTGACAGTCCGCCATGCCGTGATGAATTGTGCCAGGCTGTACTGTATGATCTCTTGCGTGGTTTCGATTCTCTTGGCCATATGTCCGCCGGACACACGTCCTGCCCGGTCCACCTCAACCACATAAGGCACAACCTTGTTCTGGTGTAACTGAATGATGTTGGCGACTCCCAGGAGGATGGCGACAAGGCCGATGAAAAGAGCGGCCATTCGCCAGAAGTTTCTTTCCCGGATGAACGATCCATACATTTCCGTCCAGGCCATGCGACCGGCAAGATAATGGTTTTTACCTGGCTTTGCTGCTGTGTTCATTGCTGATCATCCTTTTTCTTTAAATGCGCGGTTGCGGCATCGGCAATTGATGAAAGCGCTCCTTTTTTCATTCCGGCTGCAGCTCCGGCCAGTCCGCCACCGCCGGCACCAATCGCGGCCCCCACACCCATGGAGGCGGCACCCGCAGCCATACCGACGCCGGCGGCCATGGCTCCTGTCATAACCCCGGCACTGCTGCCGCTATGCAAAGTGACCATTCTCGCCATGGCGTCGGGGAGCGTTTTTACCAGAAATGCAAGGATGATAAAGGATGCGGTAATAACCAGAACTTCTGAAATATCGTTGAAATAATAATTGATCATGTCAGCCACAAACGCAGCTAAAATGAAGATCAGACACTTGACTGTGAATAGTTTTAGACCAACGCCAAGGGCGTATTTGAGAAAGCTCGTTGCAAAGCCCCTGGTTGTTTTAAGCCCCCCAAATCCCAAAAGCAGAATGCCTAAATTAAGGACAATCCAAGCCTCACAAAGAATTAAAACATACATGCCATAGATAAACGCGGCACAAAGCAGGGTTGCAATGATACAAAGCCCAATCAGCGGGGCTTTTACCGCACCCCATATAGATATGGGTGCTGTCATGTTGTCGGCGATTTTAAGACTGTTGGTAAACACCTGCATGGCACTGCTGCCGCCCCCGGCAACATCCACGCTTAAATTAGCCATCCCCTGGATCAGTTTATCCGCCCACCCCTGGCCGTAGACGATCAGGCAGAAAAAAACAGACCCGAAAAAGACCACCTTTACAAGATCCTCCAATACATCCTGCAGGGTGGATTGCTTCAGGCCCAATTTTAATGCCATCCAGGTGAGCTGTATAACGAGCATGACTTTCAGCAGCCAGAACGCATGCTTTTTTACATTCGCTCCCCAGGTTGTACCGACTTCATGATATTTGGTTATTATTTTCTCAATAATAGCCTGATCAACGGTTGCGGCAGCGGCATTTTCGTTACAAAAAAACAATAAAATTGATATGATAGCAAAATAAAGAAAAAGATTTACAAGAGGTTTTATGTCTAAAAATTTAATCATTCTTACCGTCTCCATAGCGATTGCGATCAGTATCAGTGTGGGTGTTTATATTGGGATCTCGGTTGATTCCCAACCTGAACAGGATCACACAGATACTGTTGGGATAATGCGGGATCATGCCACTTTGCCTGAACCCTGATTAAGGTTCAGGTAAAAAAGCATTGCTCCGATCAATACCCACGCTTCTTTCCCGCTGATCTTCCGCCTCACGCAATTTTTGTTCATGCTGTTTCTGGGCTGTTTCGCTTGATTGGGCCTGCACGTAATTGGCCAACAATGCCCTGGTCTGCCGCAACTCGTTTACGGTCAGGGCATTTATTTGGTTCCCGGCTTCTATTGCCTGCATTCTGCCGGATTTTGATGAAAGAAGACCGCTTATATAGGTGTCAAATTCGCCGGAGTCTTCCAAATCCTGTAACTGCTGGCCGGAAAGCTGAAAGTTCGACTGCAAAATATTGTCCATTTTCACCGCAGCAATGTTGAACTGATTTCTCCGGTCATCAATCCGATCCGACATCAGCACCCCGTCAACTTTTACATCTCTGAGTTCGGGCCAGGTTTCTGTGAAAATGGTATAAAGGGCGTCCATGTCGGCTTTGTATGTTTTCAACCGGCGAATATTCGCTAACGCCCCTCTCAGTTGATACTCTAATTTGCTTTTCATGTTGGTGGGCAGATTCATGGTATTGGTCAAAGCGTTCTGTGTCTGCTTGACCAGTTCTTCATAGCGTTTGATCGCTTCGGCCAACTGCTCAATATCTTTGATGTACTCTAAGGCCTGAGTGAACAGGTTCGAACAGTTGACACAAGTTACAGGGATGCCGGCCAGGGTCAGGGAAGATGAGAAGGAGAGAAGACAGATAAGGACGATGAAGTGAGCGCGGACTCGCAAATTGATGGATTGATGGTCAACAAAGATGAGGGACGCGTTGCGCTCATTGGTCGTATTTTTTAAGACATAAGTGGGAAGGGTTTACATAAAGTAAAAAGAAGGGGAAG
>NZ_JBFXHE010000146.1:4340-9826 GCF_050177295.1 Desulfobacter sp. | reverse complement strand
GCCTGTTGATATCCCTGATGCCTATGTTTATGATACAGGTGTTCACACGCCCCCAATCAGCAAAGAACATCCGGATGGCGGGTGGTGGCAGCAATTTGGTATCGATGAGCTGAGCCAACTCATTCAAACAGGTCTTGGCGGCAACTATGATCTGCAGGTGCTTAAAGCCCGGGCTGATCAGGCCCTGGCTGATGTGAAAAGCGAAAAATCAAACCCTGGTCCTTTTCTTGATTACTTTCTTGGGGGCGAACGCACCTATTCCCAATCTAAAACCCGGGGTCAGTCTATCGCCAGGGATCATGAAAACACTTATTCCGCTTCCCTGGATGCTGAATATACCCTGGATCTGTGGGGGAAAAATCGTGCCGATGTGAATGCAAGGGAGTTGGAATACCTTGCTGCGGTCCGGGATTTGGAGGATGGGGCGCTGACCTTGTCCACGGATATTGCAGATACCTGGGTGGATATTCTGTCTGTTCGGATTCGTATGGAAGTGCTTGCGCGGCAGATAGAAGCCAACCGGATGACACTAAAACTGCAGGAGCTGCGTTTTATCAACGGCAAGGCTACAGCCCTTGATGTCTCCCAGCAGCGCGAAGCCCTGGCTCAGGTTCTTTCTGCCATGCCTTTGCTTGAAAAAGAAGAAAAGCAACTGCTGAATGTTATGGGCCTGTATCTGGGGCGGACACCGGGGACGCCTGTGGCCGTCTCTACCGGCGATCTGCCCCAAAGTTTTCTGGCCCCCCAGCCCGGTATTCCCTCCGATTTGCTCGAAAACAGGGCCGATATTAAGGCTGCCCGGATGCGTCTTAAAGCGGCTGCCCTGGATGTGGAGGCGGCCAAGGCAGATTTGTTACCCCAACTGACCCTGTCTGCCTCGGCCGCTTTTTCCAGCGGTTCCCTGGACCTGCTGTTCCAGAACTGGGTACTCTCCCTGGGCGCTGCCCTGGCTGGCCCTTTGCTGGACGGCGGGGCGCGCGAAGCCGAAATCGAACGCACCCGGGCCATGGTTCGTGAAGCACTTAATGTCTACGCTAAAACCGTTGCCACTGCCATTTGCGAGGTGGAGGATGCCCTGGTGGCCATTGACCGGCAGAAAACCTACATTGAACTTTTAGCGCAACAGCTGGCAGCCGTTAAAGTGACCCTGCAGGATGCCCGGGTTCAGTACCTGAACGGTCAGAGCAGTTATCTGAACTATCTTGCGGCCTGGGCCTCCATGGAAAGCCTGGAGCGTCAGCTCATCAGCGAACAGGCAACCTATGTCAAAGAACGAATTGCTCTTTATAAAGCAACCGGCTGGCGGCGTGAGTTTTTCAAAGCACCCCCGGCACAAGATAAAAATACCGGAGCCAACTGATTTATGAAACGGATTGCTTCACAGACCTCCCTGGGTGTAACCCTTTTGAAAATTATTCTGCCTGTATGCCTGATTGCCCTGGGTGTTACCGGTTTTTGGTACTACAAATCAAAAGTCGTGAAATTCAAACGTAAACCTGCTGTCAAAACAGCTCCGGTGGTCGATATCATGAAAGTGAATCCCAGCCGTGTTACTGCACAGATCCGGGCCATGGGTACGGTTCAGGCGGATCGGGAGGTGGTGATTAAATCCCAGGTGGCCGGCACGGTCATCCAGGTGGCCCCGGAATTTGTCCAGGGGGGATTAATCCGCAAGGGCCAGCTCATGGTCCGGATTGATCCGGCGGACTATGCGCTGGCCGTGAACAAGGCCCAAAGCGCTTTGGCGCAGGCCCAGGCTGATTTTGAAATTGAAAAGGGGCGGCAGCAGATTGCAAGGGAAGAGCTCAAACTCATGTCCATGATGTCGCCCAATGAGGTGCAGGAGACCAGCCTGGTGTTGAGAAAACCCCAGCTTGAACAGGCCGGGGCTGCCGTGGCAAGTGCTCAAAGCGACCTTGAAACCGCCCGCCTCGACCTGGAACGTACCCGGATAATTGCCCCCTTCCATGCGCTGGTGCGATCCAAAGAGGTGGATGCCGGTGCTATGACCGCAGCCCAGGGCGCCCTTGCCACCCTGGTGGACGTGACCTGCTACCAGGTGGAAGTCCAGGTGCCTCTGGATCGCCTGGACCGGATTCGGGTGCATGAAACCAACGGGAGCCCTGTGCGTATCCGTTCCCTTTATGCGGGCCGGGAATGGGATGGACGTGTGGTGCGGACCACCGGGGCGGTAACCGAGCAAAGCCGCATGGCAGGCGTCATTATCCGGGTGGATGATCCCTTGGGGATCGGGCCGGCCAAAGGGCGTCCTGCCATGCTGCTTGATGATCACGTTGAAGCGCTGATTGAGGGACAGGTTTTTGACAATGTGTTTTCCCTGCCCCGGACCCTGATCCGGGAGGATTCCAGTTTGTGGATATATAAGGACGGGCGCCTGGAGATCCGTAAGGTGGCACCCGTGTGGATTGAAAATGATCGGGTGTTCATCCAGTCCGAGCTTTCCCCTGGTGATCTTGTGGTCTGCTCTGATCTTTCCGCGCCTGTCTCGGGCATGGCCGTGACCCTTGCTTTGGGGGAGAGCCGGTAATGCCTGAACACAATCCTGGCTTTTCCGGTCCTGCAGGGCAGGGTCCAAGAGGTGCCATGGCCTGGATGGCCGGCAACACCGTGGCTGCCAATCTGCTCATGGCGATTTTCCTTGTGGGTGGTCTTTTTATGGCATTTAACATCAAGCAGGAAGTGTTCCCCGAATTCTCCATGGATTCGGTGAGTATTTCGGTGTCCTATCCCGGGGCCAGCCCCGAAGAGGTGGAGTCCGGTATTATTCTGGCTGTGGAAGAGGCGGTGCGGGACCTTGAAGGCATTGATGAAATTACCTCCCAGGCCTCGGAAGGCCGTGCGTCGATCACCATAGAAGCCCTGGACGGTGCTGATGTCACCCGGTTGTGGCAGGAGATCAAAAGCGAGGTCGACCGGATTGAGACCTTTCCGGATGAGGCTGAAGATCCGGTGATCGCCATTACCTCCCGGCAGCGGGAAGTGGTGCGTCTGGCCCTTTACGGGGATGCCCCGGAAACCACCATGCGGGATCTTGCCGATGATATCAGGGACAGGTTTTTGTCCGATCCTGAAATTACCCAGGTGGAACTGGAAGGCGTCAGGGAGCGTGAAATCCTGGTGGAGATCTCCACCAATACCCTGCGGCGCTACGGCATGACCCTGTCCGATGTGGCGGATGCCGTCTTCACGGCTTCGGTGGAACTGGGCGGCGGCGCCATCAAGTCCGGGGGCGGAGATATCCTGCTGCGCATCAAATCCCGGAAAGATTACGCCCGGCAATATGCAAAACTGCCTATTCTTACCCGGGAAGACGGCTCCCAATTGGTTTTGTCCGATATCGCCAAAGTAAGCGAAGGATTTGAGGATTCGCAGTCCTGGGCTTCATTTAACGGCAAGCGGGCCGTTACCATTGCTGTTTACCGGGTGGGAAAACAGACGCCCACCAAGGTGGCGCAAGCCACCAAAAAGATGCTGGAAAGCATTAATGAGGAGTTGCCAGAAGGGATTCATTTGAGCATTGTCAGGGATTTGTCCATGGTTTTTACCCAAAGGGCGGATCTTTTGCTGAGTAACGCCTATATGGGACTTGCCCTGGTATTTTTGTGTCTTGCCCTGTTCCTTGAGATTCGTCTGGCCTTCTGGGTCAGCATGGGTATTCCCGTTTCATTTTTAGGCTCCTTTATCTTTTTGTCCGCAGCCGATTTCACCATCAATATGGTAAGCATGTTTGCCTTTATCGTGACATTGGGCATTGTGGTGGACGATGCCATAGTGGTGGGGGAAAATATCTATTATTGCCGGCGCCAGGGCATGGGGTTCCTGGATGCCGCCACCCAGGGAACAAAAACTGTTGCTGTTCCTGTTTTCTTTTCGGTAGCCACCAATATGGTCACCTTTATGCCCATCATGTACATCCCGGGTGAAATGGGGAAGATTTTTAAAACCATGCCTCTGGTGGTGGCGGCGGTGTTTGGTGTCTCTTTGATCGAAAGTCTGTTTATCCTGCCGGCCCATTTAAGCCACCGCAACCGCCCTTTGTTTTTTCCTTTCAATGTTCTCGAAGCGTGGCAGGAAAGGTTTTCTGAACAGTTTGAAACCATTGTCAAATCTGTGTACGGGCGGCTGATGTCTGTGCTGCTTTCCTGGCGGTATACGGTTGTTACCCTGGGACTTGCCCTGCTGCTGATCACCTTCGGATATGTAAAATCCGGAAAAATGGGTATGGTCCCGTTTCCCAGGGTCGAGTCCGATTACGCCTTCTGTGAGATTTACCTGCCCTATGGCACGCCTGAAAGCAAGGTGCGTGAAGTGGAATCCCATCTGGTGGCATCAGCTGAAAAGACCGTTGCGGAAAATGGTAAAGAAGCTTTGTCCACGGGGATTTTTTCCCAGGTCGAAGAGAACCATATCGAAATGAGGATCTATCTGACCGATCCCGAGGTGCGTCCGATATCCACCTCCGAGGTGACCCGGATTTGGCGGGAAAAAACCGGCGTGGTTTCAGGCATTGAGACCATTACCTTTGAATCGAACCGGGGCGGTCCCGGTTCCGGTAAAAGTCTGACTGTTTCCCTGAGCCACAGGGATACGGATACCCTGAACCGGGCCGGTGAGGACCTTGCCCGGCATCTGGCTGAATATCCCATGGTATCGGACATTGATGACGGATCTGCCCAGGGAAAACGGCAGTTCGATATCACCCTGACCCCTGCCGGCCACCGCATGGGGCTGACCCCGAGAACCATTGCCGTCAAAATCCGGAATGCTTATCAGGGCGTTGAGGCCGTAAAAAATCAGCGCGGAAGAAACGAGGTTACGGTACGGGTGCGCCTGGCCGAAGGCGAACGTATTTCCGAAACCGCATTTGAAAATTATGTGCTCAATACCCCCAATGGAGAGATCATGCTTCGGGATGCCATTGAAACGGTCAAGGGCCGGGCCTACACACAGATCAACCGGACCAACGGACGGCGTGAAATTCTGGTGACGGCCAATGTCAACCCGCAGTCGTTGTCTGAAAATATTGTCCAGGATATGGAGCAGAAGATCCTGCCGTCCCTTGTGACCCTGTATCCGGGCCTGTCCTACGGGTTCAAGGGTAAACAGGAAGATGTCAAAGAGAGCGTGGGGGCCCTGGTCAAAGGTCTGGCTCTGGCGTTATTCTGTATCTTTGCGCTTCTGGCCATCCCCTTTAAGAGCTATTTTCAGCCGTTGATTATTATGTTATGTATCCCATTCGGAATGATAGGGGCCGTGGCCGGCCATCTTATCATGGGATATTCCCTTTCCGTTATGAGTCTGTTCGGCATTGTGGCCATGTCCGGTGTGGTGGTCAACGACTCTTTGGTACTCATTGATTTTTCCAACCGGCTGGTACGCGGGGGGATGCCTGTGGCGGCTGCAATCAGGGCTGCAGGGATTCAGCGCTTCAGGCCTATTCTGTTGACCACGTTAACCACCTGCGG
>NZ_JBFXHE010000146.1:0-4240 GCF_050177295.1 Desulfobacter sp. | reverse complement strand
ATTGCAGGTATCCGGACTGCAGTTTTGGAAAATAAAGCCATGTACCCAAGGAGTTAATTGAAATGAGATCACTCATCCGCGAAAGCCTGGATCTTCTGAACGACGGCACCCCGTTTGCCCTGGCCGTGATCATCGGCCACAAGGGCTCCACCCCCCGGACATCGGGCAGCAAGATGCTCGTCCGGCCGAACAAAGGCATTTCAGGTACCATCGGCGGCGGCCTGGTTGAAGCCAAGGTCATTGACGCCTGTGTCGATCTGCTGGACCGGTCACGGTCAAAAACCATGGATTTTAACCTGAACCAGGAGATTAAAGCGGGTATGGATATGGTCTGCGGAGGCAGTCTGACGGTCTGGCTTCGCAGCTTTGTTCCACCTTGTCCTTCGGAGCAAATTGAGGTATGGCAGACGCTGGCAGACCTGGAGGCCAAGGGGAAAAAGGCTTTGGCAGTTACCCGGATTACGGCGGACAAAACCGCTGAAATCAGCCTGGTGCTGGAACAGGGTGAGGTGGCTGGCCCGGGCATGCTGCCCAAAGCCCTAATAGATGCGGCCGGGGAAAACCGGTTTACAGGCCCGGGTCCGGTGCGGCAGTTCTACGGGCTGGACGAGTTCATCATTGAGCCCCTGATCCGGCCGGATAGATTGTTCATTTTCGGGGCCGGCCATGTGGGGTTCCAGCTGGCAAAAATGGCCCATTTGACTGATTTTTCCTGCGTGATCACCGACGATCGGGCCGAGTTCGCCAATGAAGCGCGTTTCCCCCATGCTGCTGAGATCCGGGTCCTGGATGATTTTTCCAGTGCGTTTGACGGTTTGGAGATTGACGGCAATGCCTATATCGTTATCCTCACCCGGGGGCATCTCCATGACCAGACCGTGCTGGAACAGGCCTTAAAAACTGACGCCGCCTATATTGGTATGATCGGCAGTAAAAAGAAAAAGAAGCAGATCTACGACAATCTGATGGCTAAAGGGGTGGCGCAGGCCCGGCTGGAACAGGTCTATGCCCCCATCGGTCTTAAAATCAAGGCTGAGACTCCGGCGGAGATTGCTGTAAGCATCATGGGAGAATTAATCAGCGTCAGGGCGGAAAATAAGGAGAACCCCTCCTGATGCCGGCCGCCCTTATCCCGGCAGCAGGTCTCTCCTCCCGAATGGGCCGGTACAAGCCGCTGCTGCCTTTGGGGCGTACCACCATGATTGAAACCGTCATCGACCTGTTTAAAGCTGCAGGCATCCGGGAGGTTATCGTGGTCACCGGTCACAACCATGACCAATTGGCGGGGACCGTTGAAGCGGCAGGTGCCAGGCCTTTGTTCAACCCGGATTATGCCTCGGGCATGTTCTCCTCCATTCGCAACGGGGTGGCAACACTGTCGTCGGGTATAGAGGGCTTTTTCCTTTTGCCGGCCGACATCCCGGCCATCCGGCCCACCACCCTAAACTTCATCCGTAGAAAATTCGAGGCGGCCAAAGACAGCTTGATTGTACCGGCATTCAACGGCCAAACCGGTCATCCGCCCCTGATTCCGGCCCGGCTGATCCCCGTCATAACCGGCGCTGATCCTGACGCCAATCTAAGGCGGATCCTGTTTTCAGATCCAAGCCGCATTATCCAACTGCCGGTCCATGACCGGGGCATTCTCATGGATGCCGACACCCCGGAAGGTTATGAGCAAATAAAGCAAAAATATGAGAGACTGGAAATTCCCGATGAAGCGGAATGCCGGTCCATTATTGACCGGGAGCTGCCCGATGCCCCGGCAATTCGGGCCCATCTGCACCAGGTATGTGATACTGCGCTGACCCTTGCCCGGGCTCTCCATTCGTGCGGGCTTGATTTTGATACCGACATCATCAGAGCAGGGGCGCTGCTCCATGACATTAAAAGAAAAGAAGCGCACCATGCCGAGGCCGGCAGCCGTTTTCTCCAAGAGTTGGGATTCCAAAAAATCGCAGATGTTACGGCTGTCCACATGGATCTCACCCCCGGCCCGGAACTGGATGAAACCCAGATTGTCTTTTTTGCAGACAAGCTGTGCAGGGGAGATCAACTGGAACTGAATTACTCAGGTCGATTCCACGAAAAAGCACGCTGTCTGCCCCATGCCGAAAAGGAGATTTTTAAAAGACTTGAAACTGCTCAGCACATACATGCCCGGATCGAATCAGCTGTCGGACGATCTCTCAGGGAAATTCTCGGATAAAGGCCCATTACTCTTCATTCTGCGTCACGGACAGATCGAGGGTCATGGTACCCGCCGGTTCATCGGTCAAACCGACATCCCCCTGGATCAGACAGGCCGGGAGCAGGCCAGAAGCTGGCAGGCGCCCTTCGCCGCCGTTGGTTTCAAACAGGTTTACACCTCGGCTTTGACCCGGTGCCGGGAAACAGCGGCTCTTGCCTGCCCTGACAGCACATCCGTTATCGACCGCCGCCTCAACGAAATCGATCTGGGAGAGTGGGACGGCCGGGAATTTGAGCACATCAAAACCAAGCATCCGGATCTATTTGAACAGCGGGGCCGGGATATTTACGGTTTCTGCCCCCCGGCCGGAGAAAGCTTCAAAGACCTTTTTTCCCGGGTGTCACCTTTTTTCAGTCAACTGCCCCTGTTATCGCATACCCTGTTGGTCACCCATGCCGGCGTAATCAGGGCCATGCTCTGCTTTTGGGCTGGTAAAAAAATGGAAAACCTCCTCAACTTTAAAACCCATTTCGGACAGCTGTTCGTGCTGGCTAAGGAATACGCTTAAATGCCCCCGTCGATGTTAAATTCGATACCTTGGGCAAGCGGCAATTCCTTGCCCCAGTTAATGGTGTTGGTCTGACGTCTCATGTATGCTCGCCACGCATCGGACCCGGATTCACGCCCGCCGCCGGTCTCTTTTTCACCGCCGAATGCGCCACCGATTTCGGCACCGGAAGTGCCGATGTTCACGTTGGCAATGCCGCAGTCAGAGCCTTTGTGTGAAAAAAAAATTTCCTGGTACTGCAAGGAGGTTGTGAAGATTGCGGAAGACAGGCCCTGGGGCACGTCGTTATGCAGTTCAAGGGCTTGCTCAAACCCATTGTATTCAATGATGTACAGGATGGGTGCAAAGGTTTCGCTCTGGACAATGGGGAAATCATTTTTTACTTCAGCCACAGCCGGGAACACATAATGACCGCCTTCACAACCGTTCACAGTGGTCCGCTCTCCGCCGTAAAGAATCTTTCCACCGGACGCCTTAACTGCTTTCAGGGCTTGTTCCATAGCAAGGAGAGCCTCTTCGTCGATAAGCGGCCCCATGAGCGTGTCATTGAGCAGGGGATTGCCGATCTTAATCTGTTTGTAGGCACTGATCAGGTTGTTGACAAAGGCTTGTTTCACCGAAGAGTGAATGATGATCCTTCGGGTGGAGGTGCAGCGTTGTCCAGCGGTACCCACAGCACCGAACAGCGTGGCCCGGACGGCCATGTCCATGTCTGCGTCTTCGGTGATGATAATGGCATTGTTGCCGCCAAGTTCCAGCAGGGACCGTCCTAAACGACCGCCAACCACTTGACCCACATGTTTACCCATGGCCGTGGACCCTGTGGCGGAAATCAGAGGAATGCGTTTGTCATGGAGCATGGGCTCGCCCACATCAGTTCTGGTGCCGATGACCATGTTGAAAATACCTTCAACACCGTATTTGTCAACCACAGGCGCAAGGATGTTCTGGATGGCAATACTGGTCAAAGGCACCTTTGAGCTGGGTTTGAACACAATCGCATCACCGCAGACAGAGGCAATCAACGTGTTCCAGGACCATACGGACGCAGGAAAATTAAACGCAGTGATCAGCCCGACAATTCCCAGGGGGTGCCATTGTTCGTACATCCGGTGCTCGGGCCGTTCAGAATGCATGGTCGGGCCATACAGCCGGCGGCTCAGGCCCATGGCGAAATCGGCAATGTCAATCATCTCCTGGACCTCGCCCTCGCCTTCAGCCCGGATTTTACCGACCTCAAGAGAAATCAGGGCACCTAATCTCTTTTTATTCTCCCGTAATGCATCACCGATCTCACGCACCATTTCGCCGCGTCGCGGAGCAGGCATCATGCGGAAGGTTTTAAACGCTTCCTGGGCCTTGGTCATCACTGTTTCATAGTCTTTTTTTTCAGCCATCAAAACACTGGCAATGGGTTTGCCGTTGATGGGGGAATAGGAAACAAGCTCTTTTCCCTTTGTTTCAATCCAACCTTTGCTGCC